>CAZCTG010000008.1:0-17483 GCA_964501695.1 uncultured archaeon
GCCGACAACCGCGCCATAGTGCATGGGAATGGCCGCCTTCGGCTTTATGTCCTCGTTGACAGCCGCCGCGGCTTCATCGGCTGTCATCGTGTAAGTCCCGCCGACAGGCAGAAGCACTATGTCAATGTTCTTCAGCTTCTTCATCTCAGGAATCCTGTCCGTGTCGCCTGCGTGATACACGCGCTTGCCATTGATTGTTATGACGTATCCAACGCAATTGCCTCTGGCATGGAACGGCTTGTTTGTGTTGTACGCATGGACGGCTTCTATCCTGACGCCCTTCTCCTCGGCGGAATCGCCGGGATTCAGCACTTTGATTCCGCCTATCTTTGAAGAGCATGATTCAGGCCCTATTATGGTCGTGTCATCTTTCCTCAATGTCCTGACAGAGCCCTCGTCGCAGTGGTCGTAGTGGTCGTGCGTTATGAGTATCAGGTCGGCCTTCGGTTGGCTGCCTGGAATCTTGTAGGGATCTATGAATACAACCTTGCCTCCGGACTCCAACCTTATGGTGGACTGGGTGCCGTGCCAGACGTCAATACCGTTGATTGTTGTCATAATCAACACACCTCATGGTGCCGTGCTAGACCTTCGGCACGGGAGTCTTGGTGCCGCAGGCGTCGCAGCGCAGGTAAAGCGCTTCGTGCTCCTTCACGAGCTTGGTGTCGGGCCTATTGCAGTTCGGGCACATCACGTACTGCTTTGAATACATTTCGAGCTTCTTCTCTATGGCATCCGCCGTGAACGCGCCGAGCACGATGAGCCTCTGGCCCTCGATTCCGCCCTTGGTCGCGAGCTGCTTGAGCAGGAACTTCAGCAGGTGCTCGGGCTCGCGGTCAAGCCCGCCCGCTATCTCGAGGAAGTTGGATATTATGGTCTTCGCGCCCGCCTTCTCCACCTCGGGCTTCGCTATGCGGAAGCGCCCGGCCGTCCTCACATCCTCGGGTATCTTGTCCATCCCCCTTTTCAGCAGTTTTTCGTAATCCATAGGCAATCTAATGTAAGCATTATTTATTAATAGCGCAATCTGCCCCGAAATTTGACAACCGTCAAATTTCCGATAACTTTATATAGAATCGATACAATAGAACGTCAGCGAATCAACTGAACGAAAACCATGCAGAACACGGCGGCACACTTCAAGCGCCAACTTGGAGCGCGCCAAGCGAACATCAAACGAACTTGAACCCGTTTTCTTACGAATCAGTCTAGTTCTGTAAATAATGCACGAGCATACTTAAAAAGCTTTCGTGCCTGGCAAATCAAGGATTTGTCAGCCGCATGTTAAGATGGGGAGGGTAAAAATGGCTGAATCTTTGGTTCAGGAAGCGTTCAACAAGGGTCTTGAGAAGGCAGAGGTCATACCCGAGAGGCAGAGCATCGAGGACCTGCAGAAGCAGTTCGGGCTTGAGGTCAGGGACGCCAAGATAATGGTTTTCGGATGCGGAGGCGCGGGCAACAACAGCGTGACAAGGCTTTCGGAGATGGGGATTTACGGTGCCAACACCGTGGCCCTGAACACCGACGCAAAGCACCTCCACGTTTCAAAGGCTGACAAGAAAATCCTGATAGGCAAGGAACTCACCAAGGGTCTTGGCGCGGGCGGCTACCCTGAGATAGGAAGGAAGGCAGCGCTCGAGAGCTCAAGGGAGATAAAGAAAGAGCTTGAAGGGATGGACATGGTCTACCTTGTGATGGGCCTCGGAGGAGGGACAGGCACAGGCGCTGCACCCATTGTGGCGAAGATAGCAAAGGAGATGGGCGCGATAACCATCGGCTGCGTGACAATGCCTTTCAAGATAGAAGGCGCGAGGATGGGGAAGGCCGAGGACGGCCTTGGCGAGCTCAGGCAAGTCTGCGACACTGTCATCGTGATAGAGAACGACAGGCTGCTCAAGGTCGCGGGAGACCTTCCGCTCCAGCAGGCTTTCGGAGTCGCTGACAACCTAGTCTCGACGATAATAAAGGGCATAACAGAAACGATATCGACGCCTTCGCTCGTCAACCTCGACTACGCGGACGTGAAGACCATCATGCACTCGGGCGGAGTGGCCGCCTGCGGCTTCGGTGAGTCCAACACGGCGAACAGGGCCGAGGAGGCCGTAATAAAGGCGCTGACGAACCCGCTGCTCGAAGTGGACTACGACGGGGCGACGGGCGCGCTGGTGCACATAACAGGCGGCGACGACATGAGGCTGGAGGAAGTGAACCTCATCGGCGAGTACGTGTCCAGGCACCTTGACCCGGAGGCGCAGGTAATCTGGGGCGCGAGGCTCGACCCCGAGTTCAATGGCAAGCTGCGCGTGATAACCATAGTGACAGGCGTGAAGTCGCCGTGGATATTGGGCCCCATGGAGGCGATGGAAGCTCCCCAGAAGATGGCGGAGATGTCACAGAAGCTGGGCATCCCGATATACGCGTAACTTTCAAAGGGGGTTTATTTTTCCCCTTAATTTCATTTTTTAGTTTTGTCAGCGGCAGAATTATATCCGTGGAACAGATGATTTACAAGCTCCTGCTGGTCATGATGTTCTCGACGCTCTGGACGTGAGGCAGCTTGCCGAGCTGCTCTTCCAGCTTCTCGACGTGGCCTGCGGCGTCGGGCACGAGCTTGGTGAACTTGTAGGCCGTCAGGCCAAAGGCGACAGGCTCCTCTTCCAGCCTGCTCGGCTTCAGCTTCTCCAGCGCCGCCTTCACAGCGGCGCAGCTCTCCGGAGAATCCGGCATCACCCTGAAAACGACAATGACTTCGCCCATACGTTTCGCCTTTCATTGGAATTCAAACATTTGGTGAATCATCAATCCCGACAAGCACGCATCCGCCATTCGCCAAATTCTCTTTTCTTTTGGATGAGCCTTAGCCTTTTCTTTTCCTAAAAGAAAAGGATCAGGGGAGCGTCAAGGTCACGGACCTTCGAAGCCGCACTTGCACCTGTAGGTGTTCTGCATCCTCTTGCAGCTGTCGCAGCGGATTATCCTCTCCTTGCCGCAGGCCGGGCACTTGAAATCCACCCAGTCCTTGTCGGCAACGACAAGCCTGCCGCAGCTCGTGCATTTCAGGGCTTCGGATTTTGCCATATTCATCAACACTGAAACCGCTTGACAACGAACCGCTTGGTTATTTTGTATAATGCGGTAATCGAATTTATGTCAAGTTGTCCTTATTTGGGTGATGGGTTTTTATAGGTTTAAATGCCCGCAAAGTGGTTCCATTGATTAAAGCATCATCAGCCAAGCAAGAAAAGGGACCCGTCTTGGTTTGGAATTGATGTTACTGCTCCAATTTCATTGTTCCCAAACAAACTGGAAGTCCCTGAAGCCCTTGTAGCGCATCTTCTGCTTCCTGTGCCGCCACCAGAGCATGAGCAGCGCGCCCGTCAGTATGCCGCCGAGGTGGCCGAAGTTGGCGACCCCCGCCTCAAGGCCCGTGACGCCGAGGAACAGCTCAAGCACTGCGAAGCCCACGACAGCCAGCCTTGCGGGCAGAGGGAAGAAGCCGATTATCCAAATCATGTTCTTCGGGAAGAGGAAGCCATATGCGGTCAGCACAGCGTATATGGCGCCCGATGCGCCCAGCATCATCACATTGAGTGTTGACGGGTCGAAAAACACAGTCAGCCCCATGTAGAGGAATGCCGAACCTATGCCTGAGATGAAGTATAACAAGGCGAACTTTTTTGCCCCCATGCTGCCCTCGACAGGCAGGCCGAACATGAACAGCACGAACATGTTGAAGAATATATGCACGAAGCCGCCGTGCATGAACATGTAAGTGAAGAATTGCCAGTACGCGCCGCCGAAGGCTGCCGATGGCATCAGCGAGAAGAATTCGGTGAAGCCCGGGACTATCATCTGGACTATGAAGAGTATTATATTTGCCGCTATGAGCGTCAAGGTTAGATTCAACTTCATAGATGGAATTAGGATTCAGACGTCTTATATATGCCGTTTTGCGCAGCTATTTTTATCGTATGTATGGCACGCCATCAACAAGTTTGTCTGATATTATATTGCCAAAACCATCAATCAAAACAGGATCGCTTATAGTTTTCCCAGAATCATCTATGGGTCCAAGAATTATCCTATAAGAAAGGTCATCACTAACATCTTCTTTAGAAATACCCCAATAGTCTATTAAGGCAGGACCGAATGTCTTGCTCAGTGCTCTTGCTTTCCTTGCTGCTTCCGCAGATTCTATATGACCGCTAAGCAAACCCGCAACCGTCCAAGGATTAGCTTTAGCATTGTATTCAAGACCAGAACCAGAACTTCCGCACAAAAGATGCTCTTGATGGGTTTCTGTTCCATTTCTATATCCTCTTTCATGCAGTAATGAAGTCAAACCTTCACGCAATTGATCAATGAGTAGTTTGCCAGAATTTTCATCCCTAAGCGACCTCATCAATTGAAGACTATCAATTGTTGCACCCATAATATCTAGGTCTTCAGTTGGGGTTTGTTCTGATAAGTACTTGTCGCAAAGTCTTGCTACCGCTTCTGGTTCTGTAGAACCTTCCCTAATTTTATCAAACAACTGCCTTATTTCTTGCGGATTCATGAAGTAACTGATGTAATAAGTTTTATAAGGGATAAGGGCTCTCACACCTCGGTTTTATTAAAAAGATTCCGGGCCTACTGCCCGTGCTTCCTTTTCTTCTTCCGCCTTCTCCAGAAGTAGTAGCCCACCACGGCTATTATTATGACGATTATTATTGCCGTGCCCGTGCCGTCGCCGCTGGACGCGCCCGCGAAGTTCAGCGAAACCTCCTTGGTGACCTGGCCTTTCTCAAGGCCCGGGCCGACGTAATTCATGACGAGCTGCGCCATGCCGCCGGTGGCAGGAAGCGGCGAGAAGTCCATCGTGGTCTTCTTCGTCGCCTTGAGCTCGCTCACGTAGTCGACGTCCATGGTGTTGCCGTCAATCCTGAGCGATGCCTCTATCGACTTCGCGCTTGTAGTGCCCTTGTTGGCTATCTCAACCCTGAGCGCGTCCCTGTCGTAAAGCGGCTCTATCTTGACTATGTCGAGCATGACTGAGCCCCTGACCGGGAGGCCCACCGAGAACGTCTCGGTGACCGCGTTGTTGTTCTCGTCCTTGTAGCCCGCTATGAGCGGTATCGTGTAGGTCTTCTCCTCGGCCGAGCTGTCTATGCTCACGTCAAAGACCGCGCTCTTCTCCGCGCCCGGGGCTATGTCGCCCACGAACACCGAGCCCTTTGCCAGGACGGGCTTTATCTCGTCGATGGTTGAGTTGAACTGCAGCTGGACATTCCTTGCAGACCCCGTGCCGACGTTCTTCAGCACTGCGCCGACCTCTATGACGCTGCCAGGCTCCACCGGCGAGGGTGCTGTTGAAAGGCTTTCAACCACCAGGTCAGGGATGCCCTGCACGTTGATGTTCACTGCCTTTGTGAAGAACGAGCTCTGGAGGTCACCGAGGTATATGTTGAAATTGAGGTAGTAATTGTTTGTCACCGCGGAGCCGTTGACGCGGAGCTTGTAGGACGTCTTCACAGAATCGAGCGACGGCACCTGGCTGAAAAACTTCAGCACCTCCTGCCCAGGCAGCAGCTCGAAGGGGCTCTCGGAAGCAATCTCCAGATAGACGTTCTGCGCGTTGTCCTTGCCGTTGTTCTGCAGCTGTATGCCTATGTCGACGTTGCTGCCAGGCTCCACTGGGTACGGCGTCTGGTTCGTCAGCACGACGTTGAGGTTGGAGCCGTACACGTCGGCATGGGCCGGCGCGGCCATGGCTATCAGGAATGCGAGCATTGCAAACGCTGCGAAAGCCTTGTTCATAACCACCACTTAATCTATTATCGTGCATCCACCATATTTAAATAACCATGCAACTACTATACGATTTCCCCGTCCCTCAGCCTTATGCTCCTGTGGGTTATCCTGCTCACGTTGGGGTCGTGCGTCACCATGACTATCGTATAGCCCTTCTTATGAAGCTTGTTCAGCAGCTGCAGTATGAGCGCCCCGGATTTCGTGTCCAGATTGCCGGTAGGCTCGTCGCCCAATATTATCCTGGGCTCGTTGGAAAGCGCGCGCGCAATTGCGACGCGCTGCTGCTCGCCGCCCGATAGCTCGCTGGGTTTGTTGCTCAGCCTGTGGTCGAGCCCGACCTCGCGCAGCAGCTCGACCGCCCTCTTCCTCGCATATTCCCTCGGCTTGCCGTTTATCCTCATCGCTAGCTCGACGTTCTCGGTCGCCGTGAGGTTGGGCACGAGGTTGTACTGCTGGAATATGAACCCTATCTTCTCCCCGCGTATCCTTGCCAGCTCGCTGTCGTCAAGCGTGCTCATGTCTTCGTCGCCTATGAAAACCATGCCGCTAGTGGGCTTCATCAGGCATCCCATTATGTCGAGCAGCGTGGTCTTGCCGCTGCCCGACGGGCCCATGATTGAGATGAAGTCCCCGCACAGGACGCTTATGCTTATGTCCTTGAGCACGTGCACCTCCGACGGCAGGCCCTTGTTGTAGTACTTGTTCACGCCTTCAAGCCGCAAGGCACAGCCCTTTTTTTCTTTGGTTCTTTTTGCCATAGTTATCACATCAACTAACTGCTTGACCAACGAACCGCTTTGTTACCTTGTTGAACGCGGTAGTTTAATTTATATCAATTATCAATCACTCATACCTTAAAGCTTCCACAGGGTCCATGTTCGATGCCTTCCATGCGGGGTAGGCGCCGCCTGCAAGACCAAGCACGACCGCGAATCCTATCGCAACCCCTGCCAGCCCGGGCGTCACGGTGGCGGGTATGCTGCCGGCCGTGGCCAGCCTGAGCCCCAAAGCCCCGAGGCCGCCGAGCGCCAGGCCTATGATGCCGCCGACAAGGGACATCGCGGCCGACTCCGTCACTATGTGGACTATTATCCTGCGCCCCGTGGCGCCCATCGCCTTCATGGCGCCTATCTCCTTCCTCCTCTCCATGACCGCCATTATCATCGTGTTCAGCACGCCGAGCCCGCCGACAACCGCGGCTATCGCGCCCATGCCGAACGTGAAAAGCCTTATCTGTCCCACGACCTGCGCGCTCTGCCTCGCCATGTCCTTGGACGTGGAGGCAACAAGCGTGTCGTCCATGCTCGCCACGTTGTCTGCTATGGCTTCGGCATTCCTGACGTCCTCGGGCAGGATGTAGACCATCTGGTAAGTGGTCGTGCCCATCACCTCCTGCAGGTCCTCAATGTGGACGACTGCCGCGCCGTCGACATTGGCGTTGTTTATCCGTTCCATCACGCCGACCACCTCGAAGTCGGTGTTCTTCACCTTCACGAAGTCGCCGACATCCCAGTTGTTCTTCTCGGCAATGTCCCTGCCCAGGACCATCACGTTCTTCTCACCTACTGTTTCCTCGAAATCCCTGCCCTTGTACATCCTGATGTCCTTTCCCGTGAGCAGCGAGCCCTTCGAGGGGTCTATGCCCGCCACGATGAGCTCGGGGGCAAAGCCCAAGCCCGATTCGATGTAAAGGTTCATCGGCGTCGCGTCCTCGACGCCGTCCAGCTCCATGATGTTCTGCAGCTGTTCGTCTGTTATGTCCGAGCCCGAGAACCCGCTGTTGAACCCCCCTGCGCCGACCTGCTGGACCACTATCTTCCCGCCCGTCATTTCAAGGCTCGCCTGGAAGTAGGTGTTTATGCCCTCGGCGAACGAGCTGAGGGCCACAATCGCGGCTATGCCGACGATTATTCCCAGCGTTGTCAGTATGGTCCTCGACTTCTGCCTCGTTATGTTCTTGAACGCGAACTCAATCATGTCATCAACCCAACAATCTCATTCATTTCAGCTTGCATACACAATCGCCATTCCAGCTTAAGTTCCTGCCCTTTCCCTAATCCAGCATTAATCATTGTTGCTCGTTTCACCTGAATTTCAGTTCCATGTCCATGAGCTTTCGCTCATGGCATGCCTGACAACATAGTTGTCAGCAGCATCCCGCCGACAGGCGGGTGTATCTCCAAGTTCACCCTCTGAGTGCGTCAACCGGGTCTAGCTTCACGGCCTTCCACGCGGGATACAGGCCGCCGAAGACGCCGAGGGCGAGCGCGAACGCGAGGCTGCCGCCCGCAAGGCCGGGCGTCACGACGGTGGTTATCATGCCGCCGAAAAGGACGGTGAGGGCCATCGAGGCGAGCCAGCCCAGGAACAGCCCGGCCGCTCCGCCGATGATGCTTATCAGCGAGGATTCGGTCAGTATCTGCATCAGCATGAACCTCCTCGTCGCGCCGACTGCCTTCATCAGGCCAAGCTCGCGCTTCCTTTCTATCACTGCCATTATCATGGTGTTCATGACGCCCAAACCCCCGACGAATGCCGCGATTGCGCCGACGCCTATCGTGAATATGCTCACCGTGCCCATTATCTCGGAGAACTGGCGCGCAATCTCCTTTGAGGTCAGGGCCTCAAGCGTGTCGTCCTGCGACATTATGTCGTCCGCGACTATCTCCGCGTTCTCGGGCTTCTGAGCCACCACGAACACCGACTGGTAGTTCTCGGTGTCCATGGCGTCCTGCAGGTCCTCCACGGGCACAACTATACTGAAGTCAAGGTCGGAGTCGCCCGTCTTCTCGGCCACGCCTGTTATGGAGAATTCCTTGTCCTTCACCGTGAAGAAGTCTCCGGCCCTCAGGTTCAGGCTCTCGGCTATGTCATAGCCGGCTATGGCCACGTCGCGCTCCCCTGCGTCGAACAGCCTGCCCTCCTCCATCTCTATGTTCTTCCCTATCAGGAGCTCGATGTTATCCACATCCATGCCTATAACGAACACCGATGACGAGCTGAAGCCTTGGCCTGAACCGCCCGGCATGAACCAGAGCATGGGCACTGCTTCCTCGACGCCTGAGATGGACCTTATGTTGTCAAGCTGTTCCTGCGTTATGTCGGAGCCGGCGTACATCGACATGATGCCGCCCGAGCCCTTCTGCATGACTATTATCTTGCCCGCCATGTCGCCGAGCTCCTTGCCCACCATGACATTTATCCCCTCGGAGAACGAGCCCAGCGCCACTATGGCCGTTATGCCTATGAGTATCCCCATGACCGTGAGTAGCGTGCGCGTGCGCTGCTTCCTGATGTTCCTGAATGCAAGGTCTAGCATATTTCACCTGTTGGTTATTGGCTTTTTAGTTTTTGGTTGATGCATTACTGCCAAAAAGCAAGCATGGCAGTCTGTTGCCTTCTTAACTGTAGTATTATTGGTTGTGCTATATCAATTTAAGTAAATCGTCTAATTATAAGCCATGCGCGGCAACGGATGCAGCTGCGGCTGCGACATGCGCGGCATGCTCTCGTTCCTTATACTCTGGATTCTGGCGCAGAAGCCCGTCCACGGCCAGCAGATAGCCAAGGAAATCGGGAAACGGAAAGGCGCGAAGCCCACGCCGGGGACAATATACCCCGCGCTGAAGGAGCTGAAGCGGCGCGGCATGATAAAGTCCGAGAAGCGCGGCCGTACGGTCGTGTACAGCATCACGCCCAAGGGCAGGCGCTCCCTCAATCTCGCGTGCGGCCACGTCTGCGCCATGTTCGGCGACATCGTGAAGAATCGCATGGGGTAATGAGCAAGGGATAAAAACCCCGATGGGCAGAAGAACGATTTTCCTTTCCAAGGGTTTTCTATCATTTCTTTATTTCCCAGTTTTTATAAACGTTAGTTCTGGGTTCTGTAAACTCTTCGGTTGGTATTGGGGGCTTGATGGCTTAAAATTGTTTTTACAGAAAATTGGGAAAAACTGGAAACTATTGAGAACTATTGCTTTTATAAACCCTTGTTCTAATTATTCAGCATGGCAGATTCGGATAATGGCAATGGTCGCAAGCCGTTTACCATGAACCTGAAAACTGACATCATGGATGGCTTCAAAACATATTGCGAGAAGAATGGTTTTATGCCATCACGCAGAATTGAAGTCCTCGTAAAGAAGGATATGGACGACAACAAAGGCTGATAAAATGGGAGCGGATGCAACGGTTGATGTGAAGGTTAGTGACGGTGGAATGAGGCACGGCACATATACGATATACTCTGTTTCAGGCACAATACCTGAGCAAGGCATCACAACCACTAACCTTAATCATCTGGGCAAGTTGAATACTGCTCAGAGACGGCGCATAAGATACAACACTAAATTTATAGAGATAATCTATGACTCAGACTTATCCATGTTGGAAAATAAAGAATGGCTCTCTACCGAAGCAGCGATGCTGAAAAGAAAACGAGAAGCGATAATGGCAGATTATCCTAATGCAATATGCCTTATATTTCTCAAGAGTGCTAAGACCATAACCATAAACAGGAAGATAAACAAATTGTTTATAAAACTCCAGAAGGCTGCTGGTTTCACTTTCATAAAAGTTTTCATGAAATATGAAAAGGATGCATTAGAAGACCTTGAAATTTTCTTGAATCTTCTTGCTCCGAATACACATCTTCTGCCTATGCTTGATGAATCATTGTTGAGCCAAACATTCAGCAGGCTTTATGAAAAATGCTTGCGCAAGCAATTGCCGATAGTTGGTTTTCTTGGGAGAGAACTATCTGATAAAAATCCGACAATCAATGACAATTACCGTTACATCAGAGGCAGACCGAAGGACAAGGTCATACGCCTCGTTTCTGATATAGACAAGAAACAGCACGGCATAGTGAAATCATATATTTACAAATGGCTCGGTTATGATGTCTTCATTTGGAAAACGAGAATTGGGAGCTATTCTACAAGTGATGATTTGGAAGTTGTCAGAAACAGACATTATGTAAAGCTATCAGAGAACCCAGATATTGTTTGCCCCATAACAGGCGGTCGCATTGTGGATACAGTTGAAGACTTCCGAAGAAGGGAACAAGAAACTATACCGCTTTCAATAAAAAGTATTCTTGAAGTAATAGAGGATATACACGGGCTTTCACAAAAAATGACGGAAAAGCAATTGGAAGAAATGATTTCTGCTGAAATTAGCGTTCTAACGAAGCCTGCCTCAGAGATTCCTCAGAACAAGCGCTTATCATCATACCTTTAGCGAGGAGTTCATTTACTCTGCGACCAAAAATCCTGTTCTTCTCGTTTTCGTAATGATGGCAACATTCTATTCTGCATTTACATTTCTTGGTTATAACAAAGCTGATTCTATGGAGTTCTTGCTCAGTTTCTAATTTTGCATTCTCTTTCTGCCATTCTTCCTCAAGAATCTCCCAATTATTTTTCATTAAACCACTAATAGTAATATTATTAATTATAATATTATTAATATATATAATAATACTATTATTTATATTAAAAATAGTATATTTAATATAATGAAACCAACTATATTCATGGCTGATAAAAAGGGAAGTGAAAGATTTTTGTGTAAATGCGAAATCAAAAAGTGCAAGAATCATCAAATATCATTTAAAAAACCTGTCAGAGAAGCTTTGGACATCAATAATGATTGTGAGATAGTTTTTATCCAAGAGCCATCAGGAAAAGTTTTTGTAAGAAAAAACGGATAAATCTTATTTGATTTTACTCCTGTAAATCAGGTTGAGCCATTTCTGCTTTCCGAGATTAAGTTCTATCCCTGCTCTCTGTGCAGGAGTCATGCCTATGCCTTGATGCACTCGCAGGAAGTTATACCACACTACAAACAAATTCAGTATGAGTTCTGCTGACTCCTTTGAATGGAAGCCACGCATGACTTTTACTCGTTCCCTGATAGTTCCCTGCACTCGTTCTATGATGTTGTTCCTGTAATCGTTCCTGTCAATGATGCGGATATGCTCAACCATCTCATCCTTTTTTAGTGTGTTCTTGAACCAAGCGTTGCTCGCAGTATTGACATAAGCTTGAAGTCCATCTGTGACTACTGCATTCGGCTTGTCAGCCCTTGCTCTTGCCTTCCTGAAAAGTGCCTTAGCACTTTCATAGCTCCTTTCTGTTGAATAATGGGTGGCTATTAAAAATCTGCTTTCATGGTCAATCAAATCCCAGAAATAATTTTGGTAACCTTCGCATCTCACAAATATCTCATCCGCATGGTAAGTGCCTGATGTTGAAACAGGTAGGTTGTCTGTGAACGGCTTTACCATCATGCTGTATTTCCTTACCCATTTCAACAGAGCCATGTGGCTTACCTTATGGTCGCTGAATTGATTGAAATGCTCCGCAACCTTCCTTAGACTCATGCCGTTCATATACAGGTCAATGCCCGCAGTTATCATTTCACGCTTCTTCTTGCACTTGAAGAAGCCGTCATCCACCACGAACAGCTTGTTACAGCAGTTGCACTTGTATCTCCGCTTCTTCGTGGTGTGGTTGTAGCGGAAGCCCCACCTGATTATATTCTCGCCCTTGCATATCGGGCATTCCTTCGGCTGGAAGTAGCTCTCATCCTTGTAGTCCATTTCTGGTTTGTTCATATTATCGCCTTATCCTTTACCTTGCTGGTATTATACCTAATAATATAATAGTAAGCTTTATAAAGCTATCGGTCAATATAATACCAGATAGTATAATATTGGTGAATATATGGCAGAGGTCAAGATAACCCAGAAGGGCTTTAGGTGCGAAAGGTGCGGTCATGAATGGATACCCAGAAACGAGAGCCATCCGAGAGTATGCCCCAAGTGCAAGAACCCTTATTGGGATTTGCCCAAAAAGAAATAAGATGATGTTATGAAAAGCGAAGCGAAAGTAGAAAAAATAATGTTTAGGGATGCTGTTAAATTCCCATCTACAACTTATGCAACATTCGGTCTATACAGATATCCAGCCAAGTTTATCCCGCAAGTGATAGCTTATACCTTAGAAAAGTATGCAAAGAACAAGATGAAAACCTTTGACCCTTTCGCTGGCTATGGCACTATGGGAGTAGTGTCAAGGATTTATGGATACGACTATGAGATGTGGGATTTGAACCCATTGATAGAAACCTTGCATCAGATAGCGATAATGAAGCCGTTAGATGTGAAAACAGATGACATCATAAGCGGAATATCTGCATCAAGGGATGACTTCATGCCTGATTGGTCAAGGATGCAGAATTGGTTTCCGCAAGAGTTCCTTCCGTTCTTGCATAAGGTTTGGGGATATTACCATAATTTATCGGACAAGCAACTTAAGTTATTGCTCACAATCCCGCTCCTTAAAACTACAAGATATTTTTCCTATGATGATATGCAGAGGCAAAAGCTATCAAAGTCAAAAAAATCTGAAAAACGGGTTGAGAAAATATTGTCGTCAGATTGGCAAAATAAGTTTTACAATATGCTGAAAAATGATATAGAGCGAGTATCCAACGGAATAAATGAATATCAAACTCTTTCGCCAAAACCAACCAAAACCATAGTCAGGGGTGGTATAGACAGCATGAAAGAAAAATTGAAAGAAAAAAAGGATATACTCATCACTTCGCCGCCATATCTGCAATCTCAGGAGTATATGCGACAAGCCAAAATAGATTTGTTCTGGATGGGTTTCAAGGAAGAAAAGGTAAAGCAACTCAGTAAAATGGAGATACCCTATTGTGATGTTGAGCCATGCAAAATTTATTCAAAAACATTCAAGGAGCTTGAACGCCAAATGAAAGAAGAGCATATACGCATGATGTTTGACAAGTATTTCTGGGGAACGCTGGGAGCATTTACACGACTGCAAGAGAAGGTATCATCATATCTCTGCCTTTTCGTGGGTCACACAAGCACAAGAGGCAAGACCATACCGATAGATAAGATTTTCGTGGAGCATTTAACCAATTTCGGCTGGCGACATGAAACCACATTGATGGATACAATAGTAAGCCGAAGGTTGTTTTCGTATAAAACAAATCCAGCCACAGGCATAAATGATAAAAGAACGCCTGTTGAAAATCTGGTCGTTCTTAAAAAGAATTAATTATTCTTCATCCCTATGAGTTACCTTGTCCTCATAGGCAGTTGGGATGCCCGCCTTTTTCATTCGCTCTATCCGCTCTGCATGGTTAATTTCTTGCCCGCCTTTCAGCTTTTTTTCAATCTCGGAAGCTGTCTTACCGCATGACGGGCATTTCTCTGTCATAACATCAATGCTCTCAGATGTTCTTGATATTCCGCTCTTGCCCCCGCCATAAGTCCCTTTCTTGAATTTCAGAAATATCGGGCTGTAAATGTAATGGATATCAGCTTGACCGCAAAACGGACACTTAACGATTTGTTCTGTTGCCTTGAACATGAAAGTAATTTACAATATGGCTATTAATCTATTATGCCATATTCTCTTGCCTTACTGAGAACAAAATCTTTGTCTTTGCACTTCTCTAAAATCTCATAGTTATCTTTCAATGCCGATGCCTTGTTTATGGATAATGATTTCGTGCCTAATTTTTCTATAAGTATGGTTGGCACGAAATAAAGTTCTGGCTTACCGCTTGAAAAATGAACCCCGACCACGCAATCAGATGTCTTTGTGCTTTGAACATATTGCTTGACACCAGATTTGTATGTTCTATCAACACCGCCTCTTCCACCGCCACCAAAGGGGATTGAATTTCTGGCTGTCTTGGATTGTATCCTTATGGTATCCTCTGAGCCATTAGGCATCTTTCTTACAATTATGACATCATAAGGAGATAATGGCAAATCCACAGAAGATACATTAGCATATCGTTTCATCAATATTCCGCAGAGTATCTTCTCATTGGCAAACCCTTCTATTGATGCTTGCCTACCAACTTGCTCCCTTTCAGCCGTAGATAGAGACATATATAGAAAATATGGCTTCTCACGCTTAAAAGTCACCAACCGAAGAGTTTACAGAACCTGTCTGGCTGCTAATTACTTGCGCCTGGACTGGGTTTCGTTCAGCTTCTCGAGCTCCTTCCTTATGCCCGCGAGCTGCTCCTCCATCTTCTTCAAGAATAATTCTGCTGTTTCGTCCATGAGCATACTTGAGGCTGCCCGCTTATAAGCTTTACTTTAGGTAAGTAATTAACCATAACGGTTAGAAAAGGCCTAAAGAGTTTTGCATCCAATCTTGAAAAATGACGGCTAAGGAAGGGGACATCATAAGCCTTCTCGGCAAGAAATACACTTACGGCATGCTCAGAAGCCTCGAAAAGGGCTCCAAGCGCTTCAAGGGAATGGCCGAGGCCTGCGAAGGGGACAAGATGAGGGCCCAGAGGCTGAGGGAGATGGAGTCCCTGAACCTCATTAGGATAAGGGCGAAGAGGGTTGGCAGAAGGGCGGTTTCTGTTTATTCGCTTTCCGAAAAGGGCAGAGCGGCGCTGAAGCTGGCCGAGGGCATGAAGCGGCTTGAAAGCGAGAATTCAAAATAGCCCCGAATCCTTCAGGCTCGTGTAGCTGCCGTCGCCTATTATGATGTGGTCGATCACCCTTATCCCGAGAATCTCCCCTGCCTCCGCGAGCTTCTTCGTCACCCTTATGTCCGTCCTGCTTGGCGCGGGGTCGCCTGACGGGTGGTTGTGGACCAGGATTAGGGCGGCGGACGCCTCAATCAGCGCGTTCCTGAACACGTCGGAGGGCTCGATGGAATTCGTATTCAGCCCGCCTATCGAGATGACGTCCTCTTTCAGCGGCCTGAGCTTGGAGTCCAGGTAAAGGCCCTTCAGGACCTCCTTCTTCAGGCCCCTCATGCCCGGCATGAACATCTTTGCGACATCACCGGCCCTTTCTATCGGCCTTTTCCTGTCCGCGGCGTAAGCCGCCGTCCTTTTGCCAAGCTCGACGGCTGCAACGAGCTGGCAGGCCTTGGCATCGTTTATCCCGAGCATGCTCTTGAGCTCGGCAACGGTGATGCGGGACAGGTCCCTTATGTCGTATTTCATCAGCAGCGCCCGCGCGATGTCGAGGACGTTGCCCGTCTGATTTCCTGTTCCGAGTATGGCGGCCACCAGCTCCTGGTTGCTGAGCGCGCCCGGCCCGAGCCTTGCAATCCGCTCCCTCGGCCGCTCGTCCTCGGGAAGGTCCTTAAGCCCTGCCTTTCGTCTGGAATATATTTTTGCTGCCATAAGCCAACCACTCCGCCCCATCGAAGCCTGATTTTATTTTGAACCCCATTCGCTCGTTCAAAGCCTGCCGTATATCTTGTGAGCCTGCTCCGCTGTGAGGAACTCTGTCACCTTCACTGTTCTGGTTTCAACATCAATTATGTAAAATAGCCTGTAGCCACCGACCCTCAGCCTGTAGGCTGTTTTCCGCGTCCCCTTTATTTCCTTTTTATCATGTCCATCAGGAAATGGGTTGGATTTCAGGTTGCCCAGCCTGTTCTTGATGTTGCTGGCCTCCTTGCCCGGCAGTACGTTTATCCTTTCAAGTACGCCAATTTCAATAAGGAGTTTGTACATTCAATCAAGCTCCACAAACTTCCCTTCTTTCGCTATCCTGTGCTGGGTTTCAACAAAAACGTCTATCTTCTTCATTCTCATATATTCCTCCATAAGCTTCTGGATGAGGGTGTCATAGGTGTCTCCCATTACCCCCAAATCCTTGAGCTTCTCGGCTGTTGACTTATCCAGCTGTTTTGTTGTTTTTTGCATGTTATATAATTAATATAGCTATATATAAGCATTATAAAAGCTATATAAACTAACCAACCCACTCGACGCCAGCGAAGCCTGACTTGACCTTTTTTATGACGCCGCGCAGGTCGTCCAGCGTGATGTCGCGGCCGCCCAAGCCTGCGATAAAACTTGAAAGCTTCGCCTTGCACGTGCTTCCTTGTAGGGCTGCCTTCACCTCGATGAACAGCGCGCCGCCCGCGCCCACGGAAACGTCCTTCTCCAGCACGCCGACCGAATCAAGCCCCTTGCAGAGGTCCGCGATTTCCTTTACAGGGAAAGGCCTGAACGCGCGCAAGCGAATCATGCCAATACCTTCCTTCTCCAGCAGCTCCCTCACCGTGCCCGCGACGGAGCCGAGCGTTATTATCGCGTGCTTCCTGCCTTTCATGTTGACGGCTTCCACCAAGCCATCGCCGTAACTTCTTCCTGAGATTTTCGCATATTCGTCATTGGCCTTCCTTATCACGGCAGGTGCCCTTGCCAGCGCGTCGTCCTGCTGCTTCCTGAATTCCATGAAGGTATTGGGCGCGCCTACCGAGCCCATGGTTACGGGCTTCTTCGGGTCTAATGTTAGTTTGGGCCTGTAATCAGGCAGGAACTTCCTTGCCTTGGCTTCCTCAATCAGCTCCAGCGTCTCGTAAGTGTGCGAAACGAGGTATCCGTCAAGACACACCATCACAGGAACTCCAAGCTGCTCGGCAATCCTGAACGCCTGTATGTGCGCGTCAAAGGCTTCCTGCGCGTTCTCCACATAAAGCTGTATCCAGCCCGCGTCGCGCTCCGCCATGGAGTCGGCATGGTCGTTCCAGATGTTCAGGGGCGCGGACAGCGAGCGGTTGGTCACGCCCATGACCACGGGCAGCCTGAGCCCGGACGCGACGAACAGCAGCTCATGCATCAGCGCGAGCCCCTGCGACGAGGTCGCGGTGTATGCC
>CAZCTG010000009.1:0-17347 GCA_964501695.1 uncultured archaeon
CCCTGGCACAGTCGGACATAATACTTTCCCACAGGCTGACGGCGGAGGCCGACATAAAGGCCCTCCGCTCGATAATGCAGACGTACATGGTCGAGGACATACAGAGCTACCTGAACAATCTTCCCAGGGAGTCGGGCGCGGCCATAGTAATGGACGACAACTCGGAGCGCATCTTCCCCGTGCAGGTCCGCCCGCGCCTCAGCTGGCACGCGGGCGGCTCGCCCAGCGCCATCAAGAAGAGGGGACTGTTGGACTTGTAACAATCCACTATTTTATGTATCCCTTTTTTCTTGAGCTGACGTAGTCGGTCTTCTCCTTCTGGATGTAAGTTCCCGAGAACTCGCCGTAGTCTGAGATGCCCGGTTCTTCTGCAAGATTCTTTTTTTCTTCCCTTTCCTGTTCTTGAAGGACAAACGAGGATGTGGCTTCCGCGCTGGGACCCATATCAACATCAACAGGGCTTGCCGTGCTGCTGGATGTCTGGAACCTCCATGACAATTTGCCATTCATGTCTATTGCATAAAGATTGCAGTCCCATGAGCAAAAATAGATTGCATTGTTGTTTATTGCGGACTGACAGTCAAACACCGGGCCGCCCGACTTGAATCTCCATAATACCCTTCCTTCCATGTTCAGGGCATAGAAGTTGTAGTCTATGCCACCAAAATAAATCACACCGTCATGGACAACGGGTATGGTGTCGATAGCATCACCGGAGCTGAACTTCCATTCAAATTTTCCGGCTTCATCCAATGCATATAGGTTGTTGTCCAAGCATCCGAAATAAATCTTTCCGTTGAAATAACAGGGTGTGGAATATATGGGCGCCTTCACGGGAAATTTCCATTTCAGGTTGCCTGTTTCCGCGTCCACTGCGTAGAAATTGTTGTCGTATGAACCGAAGTAAATCATGCCGTCAACTACAATCTGCGAAATTATCCTCTCCCCTGTTGTGAACCTCCACAGCATCCCACCCCTGTCATCTATGCAGTAGAGACCGTGGTCCCATGAGCCGAAGTATATCCTATCCTTATAAACAGATGGCGTGGATGTCACCGGACCATGGGTGCTGAACTTCCATACCAGCTCTCCAGTTACGGAAACGGCATATAGGTTCCCATCCTTTGAACCGAAAAAAACAATACCTTTATGGGCAACTGGTGTTGAATGTATGGAGTCATTCGTGGGGAATTTCCATTTAAGGCTCCCGTCGAGGTTAATGGCATACATGCACCCATCATAGCTTCCCATGTACAGTACATCATCATGCACAAACGGCGTCGAGGCTATAACGTCCCCGGTTCCGAAGCGCCACATTTCTTCCCCAGAAAGCGCGACGCAGAAAATATTGCCGTCGCAGGAGCCAAAATATATTCTGTCTTTATAAATAACGGGCGAGCCGCATATGCTGCCGCCGCCTCTTTTTATATTCCATATCTGGCTCCTCTTGTGCTTGATGTTGGCCGTCAATACGGACACAACCATAACATCAACCTCCAGGTCTCCGAACTGGCTGTCATCAACCGTGAAACTAACACTCTGTTCCATTCCGTTGTCATACCTGTAGCTTGCCATCTCATCCACCGCTTCTTATTTCCCTGAAGCCGACTTTTTTCTTCCCTATATTGTTCCTTATCCTCTTCTGCCTTTCCGAGAGCTGCGCGTTCCCCGTCTTGAACTCGACGAACACGACGCCGTCGTCGTTGAACTGCACGCCGTCTATCGGGTCGCCGATGAAGCGGAAGCCGCGCGGGTCATAGGGGTATTCCTTGGAGAAAGGCATCATCTGCTCCATGGTCCTGCCGTGCCTGACGCTGCCGCTCCTCAACCTGAAGCGCAGGCTGATGTTTCTTTTGGCAAGCACCAGAACTGCAACCAAGAGTATGATGACAGCCAAACCAAGAGCAAGTTCAAGCATGAACATTCTTATTCTGATTATTTAAGAAATCCTTATGCTTGGGCTTTGCCCGAGAAGTCAATGTTGCCCGAAAAGTCCAAGTCCTACCCGAAAAGGGTCAAAATTCATTCTGTGAGGGGATTTTATGTTTTTAAGTAGAAACTATAATTTCTCTTTGAAGGGGAAGAAAAAAATGCCTAAAGTCAATTTAGATGCGTTGATACCCAGAGAAGATTTTGAAATTGCAGATGATAATAAAGAGTTCGGAACACAAACTACTACATTGAAAATAACCGATTTAGAAAATAATGCATTCTTATATCAGAGTCTCCGAAAACCAGATTTTCAACGAGAAACAAGCGAATGGGACTCAGAAAAGGTAAAGGAACTGATAGAAAGTTTTGTGAATGGTGATTTAATACCAGCAGTAATACTTTGGAGAAGTCCTTCAGGTTATACCTTTATAGTTGATGGTTCGCATAGACTTGGTGCTTTGATTGGCTGGGTAAATAATGATTATGGTGATGGGGACATATCAAAGAAATTCTTTGAAGGTATTATACCTGAAACACAAATAAATATCGCAGATAGAACTCGTATTTTAATAAGAAAATCTATTGGACATTATTCAGACTATAAATTGGCATTATCGCACCCAGACAAGGTAGACCCAAACATAGTTAAAAATTCAAAAAGATTGGGAACGCTTGCCATTCAATTACAATGGGTCAACGGAAATGCGGATTGTGCCGAAAATTCTTTTTTCAAAATAAATCAGCAGGCTCAACCGATAAATCCTACCGAATTGTTACTTTTAAAATCAAGAAAATGCTCCAATTGCATAGCATCACGAGCTATTATGCGTAGTGGAACAGGGCATAAATATTGGTCAGGGTTTTCACCAGAAGTGCAAAGGGATATAGAGCAGATATCTAAAGAAATAAATGATATATTGTTCATTCCTGCTTTGAAAACCCCGATTAAATCGCTTGATTTGCCTATAGGTGGGAAGTTATATACGGCGCAAACCTTGCCTATGATATTAAACTTTGTTAACATAGTGAATGGAATTTCTTTGAATGGCGATTATATTAGTGTAGATAATAAATTGATTGACGAAGAAGGAAAACAAACTATACAATTCTTAAAAAACGTTAAAAGAATAGCCAATAGAATTAATAGTAATCATCCTTCATCTTTGGGATTGCATCCAGCATTTTATTTGTATTCTCAAGAAGGAAGATATAAAATAGCATCATTCTATGCTGTGGTCAGTTTGATGTTGGAATTTGATGATAAAAACAAATTAGATAAATTCATAAAAACCAGAGAGATGTTTGAGGATTTTCTTTTAAAAAATGATTATCTGATTCAACAAATAGTGAGGGTATACAGAAGCGGAATAAGGGCGTATCCTGTCATAAAGGAATTTTACTTAGCAGTAATGGAAACTATTGATAGCGGTATTATTGATAATGATGAAATTAAGGAAACAATACTAAAAATGGAGCAATTTAAGAATTTGACAATAAAACCCGAAGAACAATTAACAGAAAATCCAGAATTCACAGTAGAAATAAAATCAAAGGTGTTTATGCAAGAAGCTATGAAGAATGCAATAAAATGCAAGATTTGCAAGGGATACTTGCATAGAAATTCAATATCTTTTGACCATATAAAAAGAAAAGAAGATGGTGGTGTAGGTTCTCTGGATAATGCTCAGATGGCTCACCCATACTGCAATACTACTATTAAACAATGATAATAGCTTTGCTAAAACGATTTGATGGATTATATTTTAGGAATTAGAGTCGCATAATCAATTGATTTTCTATCGCTGTTCCATTTGGCTATTTTCATGAAAGTATTTTCTCTTATCCCATATCTCAACAAATCCTCTCTTTTCAGAACATTGAATATGTTTGACAGAGAACCCAAACCTCTTGATGAAATTAAAAACGATTCTACGGGATTTATTAATTGGGTATATCCCCAGAGTTGACCCAAATCCTTCAATGTCAATTCTACATCCTTTACTTCAACAAAAGCGAGTCTGTGTTCTTCTCCCTTTCTTATGATACCGACTATATCAACTTTGATGTCCAGACCAATGGCTTCTTTACATTCTATACCCTTGCTCCTCAGAATCACATCTAAGTTTTTTCTTGATGTTTCATATGTTGTTTCAATGGCATAACCTTTGTATTTGTCTTCAAGGTATTGTTGAAACCATGCTTTTATCTCTGGATATAGCTCTTCTTCTTTCTTACTCATGATAACCCAACTCTTTAGCTATTGTCCTCCAGCTATCAAAATGTTTGCCTCTTATTTTTGGATGTATTGATGGATGATTTTCATCAGGATGGCTCTGTTTCTTCTTTTTAATTTCTCTGGTTTCCCAATAATATTTGTGGTGTTTCTCAGATATTGGTTTTCCTCGCATTTTCTTTGGAGAATGTTTAATCCAATTTGCTCGGTTCAAATCCGCAAACTTCTTAAGTAATCTGTTTTTGTGTTCTATATTGAATCCAACTTTCTCAAATTCTTCTGCCCATATCTTAATCTGATGTTCTTTGTAATTTCTGTTTCCTTTATTGTAATATTTCAAATTTGAGTCAACTATATTTGGGTGCGCCCATCTTATAGTATGCACAGGAATATCTAATTCCTTTAGCAAGTTGGCAATATCTATACATACTTCCCAATTGGTCATAATTTCTACATACACTCTATATTCAAAATCTTTCCAAGCAACATTACTCTTTCTCATATGTGCAGTAACATCCGCAAACCCTCTTAGAAATTCTATTTTAATATCTCTTGAGGCATCAAAAACTTCTTTTGGCACTCTAAAATTTCTCCAGCTTATTTTGTTCTTGAGATAGGTATTTATCGTTCTTATAAGATAGTCGCCGTTTGATTTTGAAAATGATATGTATGCAATATTTGTCTTTGATGTATCCCAATTGATAGCTGTTCCAACAAGAGGTTTTAGTCTGCCTACAATATCAAGCAAACTCACCTTTATTGATTGTTGTGTATTCTGCCCTTCTATTTCCAGATTTTTATGAGGTATGTTTATGATTATATCAGTTTCTCTGTTTCCTCTTATAATTTGACCTTTGCCGACAATCATCCCCAACATATAGGCAATATCTGCGTTAAGCATTATCTCATTTCCTGAATATCAAGATAAACTCATGAACCTTGTTCACCCTGAACACAAAAGGATAGCCAAGAGGTCTCATGTTATTATATTCTTTCTGTCTGTCCCATATAATTATATCATCAAGCTCAAAACCGATACTTTTCATCTTGTTAATCAAATCCATGTGGAATGGATAGAACTTAGATTTCTTTCTTATGTCCATGACTACTACTATGCAATATTTCCCCTTTTTAAGAACTTCATAAATTCCAGCAAAGGAATTTTTTAATTTCTCTAAAAATATTTCATAGTCGTGGATGTTTCCCAAATCTTCTTCGGAATCGCTATACTTCCTAATATGTCTCATATCTGCGGAGCGTTTTTCTGTGAGTATGTCCCAATAAGGCGGGGATGTAATAACTAAATCCACAGAATCCTTGCCAAGAATTTGCGGGATTTCAAAAACGGTTTTATTGTGTATTTCTGGTTTGAACAATTCAGATTTTTCATGTTTTAGATTCAGTTGAATATTATTGATTCTATCTCTTGCCAATTTTACATACTGTTCTGAAAGTTCAAAACCTATGCCTTTTCTGCCTAACTTATATGCTGATATTAATGTATTGCCACTCCCCAGAAATGGGTCTAAAACAACTTCCCCTTTATCTCTTGTGAATATTTCTATAAGTCTGGATGTCAATTGAGACGGAAACATTGCAGGGTGATTCAGTTTCCTTTCTTCGCTTGTCTTTTCTATATCCTTCCATATACTGAAAGAGTATCTAAGCCATTCTTTCCCGCTAAGAGTCGTTCTTTTCATTATGAGTGAGAATTGGATTCTATTTATTAATAGATTTTATTCTGTCATTCGCAAGTTTGACATAATTCTTGTCAATATCACATCCTAAGAAGTTCCTTTTGAGTTCTTTGCAAGCGACTGCGGTTGTGCCAGACCCTATGAAGGGGTCTAATACTATATCACCTTTCTTAGAATGATATTTAACCAATCGCTTGACAACATCCAACGATTTTTGAGTAGGATGAATCTTTTTGTCTTTCTTGAAATTGCTCTGGGGTCTTGAACCTTCTATTACTGTCCAAGAGTCTATCCATTTCTGATTCTCTATATTGAAATAAAATTTGCCTCTGTTTTTCACGAACCATAGTATGGGTTCATGATGTCCGCAGTATGCACTTTTCCTCTTTATTCCACCATTTCTATAATACCACACAAGCTCTTGCCAGAAATGAAGCCCCGCTTTTCTTAATGCTTCTTCAACTTCAAATCTATTCTGTTTTCCGCAGAATACGAGGAGCGAAGCGTCATTTTTCATTACTCTTGGTATTTCTTTGCACCAACTCAAAGGAAATGTTTTGTCCCAAGCAGTAGCATAAACGCCATAAGGCGGGTCGGTCAAAACCAAATCTATGCTGTTTTTTGGAATAGTTTTTAAAAAGTCTAAAACATCAGAATGAGCTATCCTGTTTAGATTCTTTATTTTCATTTTCTCGCCCTTTCATTGTTTTTCTTCTTTAAGTTCCTAACTCGTTCCCTGTCCCAATAAGGTGATTTGCAATCTGGGTTAGGGCATACTTTAGGTGGTCTGTCGCCTCTCTGATGCCATTCATGTCCACAACGTAAGCACTTCAGTTTCTTGGGTTCAAACTCAGTTCCGCAATGAGGACATTTAACTTTCATGCCAAACCACCACCAATGATGTATAACTATGATTAATCATAGCGAGTATATAAGGTTATCGGTATATATACCGATACGTTTATATACCTGTGCGTCTAATATATACTCATAGGGATACATGAATGGTATAGGTGATTAATATGGAAAACGATATGAGAAAACAAAAGGGAATGGAAATAGCCAAGACAAAGACTTTGACGCTTACGCCGAAGGGTTGGATAGTTCCTTCGCAGAGTGGAAGCGGAGTTTATCTTGTCTATAAGGATAATGGGAAAAGTGCTTGCACCTGCAAGGACTATGAACTTCGTGGATGCACTTGCAAACATCAGTATGCAGTTGATTTTTTCGTGCAGAAAACAACGGATAGCGAAGGTAATACAACGATAACAAAGACTATGCGAGTAACTTATCCGCAGAATTGGGTTGCCTACAATGATGCACAGAGCAACGAGCTTAGGCTCTTTGTCATTCTGTTAAAGGATTTGGTCGCTGGTATAGAAGAGCCTATACAAACATTCGGAAGACCAAGACTGCCAATTAAGGAGAATGTATTTTGTGCAATTCAGAAAGTGTATAGCCAGCTATCGCAGAGAAGGGCAACAACGCTATATAGAAATGCGGAAGAACGCAAGCAGATAAGCCATGTTCCGCATTACAACAATGTCGGAGTAACACTTTGCAGGGAAGAAATAACGCCTGTTCTTAACCGATTGCTTGTTATGACGGCTCTGCCTTTGAAAGCGGTTGAAGGCACATTCGCAACTGATAGTAGCGGTTTCCGCACAAGCCAATTCAACCAATACGCAGTAGAAAAGTATGGAGCTAAAAAGCATCATACTTGGATTAAGGCGCACATTCTTGTTGGAATAAAAACTAACATCATAGCTGGCGCAAAGATAACAGAGGAGTATGGTGCAGATTGCCCAGAGTTCAAGCCATTAGTCATAGAAGCCCATAATAATGGCTTCCAGATGAATGAACTTGTTGCAGATATGGGTTATCTAAGCAGGGAGAACTATGAAACTGCACAAAGCATAGGAGCTAAAGCCTATATCCCATACAAAAGCAATTCAACCGCAAGGGCTGGCGGTTGTGCGGTCTGGAAGAAGATGTATCATTACTTCCAACTAAACAAAGAAGAGTTTTTGCAACATTATCATGCAAGGTCAAATGTTGAAACGACCTTTGACATGGTGAAGATGAAGTTCGGAGACAAGCTGAAAAGCAAGAAGTTCACAGCCCAGAAGAATGAACTGCTATGCAAACTCATAGCGCATAATATCGTGGTGCTGATACATGAAATGTATGAACTTGGCATACAGCCTGAGTTTTTAAATAACGGAAATAAGGATGTGATAGGTTGCACTTAAAGTAGTTTGTCTGCCCTTAAAGTCGCCTCAAAAAGCGACTTTTCGGGCAAAGCTTTATGCTTGAGGACAAATCAGTCGTGGTGTTTGACCTTGACGGCACGCTGGTCGACATGGCGCTGGACTGGAAGGTCATAGGAAAGAAGCTGCTCGACAGCTTCCCCGGCACGGGAATAAGGTCGCCGGAAGAAAAGACCGTGGTCATCACGGAAAGCATAGCCAAGAAGCTCGGCGAAGAAGGCAAGAAGGCTGCGTACCGCATGATAAGGAAATTCGAGAAGGGTTGCAACATGACCAGCATTGACAAGAACATAACGCTGGCGATGGAGCTTAAGGAGAGGGGGAAGAAGCTCGCCATATTTTCGAGCAACTGCCGCGAAAGCATAGAGGAATGCCTGCGCAAGGCGGGCATGAGGGATATTTTCGATTTCATCGTGGGGAAAGAAGACTTAGAGAAGCACAAGCCGAATCCCGAGGGCCTGTTCAAGATAATGAGGCATTTCGGCGCTCCCAGAGACAAAGTCGTTTTCGTGGGCAACGATGAGGATGACGCAGCGGCTGCCAAGTCAGCGGGCGTGGATTTTCTGCTTGTCTAGATTATGCCGTTCTTTTCCAATGAGTCCTTCACGGCCTCAAATATTTTCTTATGCACTGCAGAATTCGGGTGCACGCCGTCTTCCAGCAGCTTCTTGCAGCCGGTTTTCATGAACCTTTCAAACATTTCCACAAACAGTATTCCCTTTTCCTTGCATACGGACTCTATTACTTCGCTGTTGCCCCTGATGTTTGCATTGATGTATGAAACATCCGTATTCCAGGGTATCGGCGTTGTCCTTGACTCATCCACGGGAAAAGGCCCGACGAAGACTATATTTGACGTGAATTTACAGGCAAGTTCCACCAGCTTACCTATGTTGTCCCTGAACTTCTTCTGATTAACCCTGATGCCTCCCTTGCTGCGGAGAATCTGCGAGTCATTGGAGCCTATGGAAAAGATGATTACCGTTTCCTCGCCTTCCTTCATCCTCTGCTTAGTCTCCGGCTCAAACCTCTCCAGCAAATCCTCGGTTGAGTCGTTGGACACGCCAAGGTTATAGACCAAGCTACTATCTGAACGGCGCTTTCCCTCGACATGCTTCCTCAGCCTCTGAACCCAGCCGCCTTCCCTATCCCATGCGCCGTATGTTATACTGTCACCAAACACGAGAATGCGCGTCATGACAATGGATGTGGATTCTTGCTTTAAATCTAAACGTTGGTAGTGCTCTTGGGCCAAAACCAATGTTTCTATAGAGAAGCAAATACAAGCGGACAATACTGGCAGCTCGAGACTACAACCTGCTTTCGCAGGCATGAAACTCAGATTGCATTACTTTGTATGCAACTTGACAACATCCTCGTCCTGAAGCCTCTGTTGCATGCCGACCTTCTGGCCCGGGAAGCGCGCGCTCGGCCCCCATATGCGCGCAAATTTGAAGTTCTTGGCCATGTCCCTGTGGATGCGCATAGCGACTGCTTCTGCTGTCACAGCCCCACGCATGACGAGCGGCTCCTCCGTGTCGGGCTCCCTGCCTATGCGCTTGAGGTAGATGCGGAGGAAGCCGAGCTTGTTCCATATCTCATCCTTTAGCGCCTCGAGGTTTGTGCCCTTGTCTGCAGAAACCGCTATGCACGGCCTGCCAAGCTCGGGCAGCCCAGCCGCGTCAATCTTGTTGACCACGGTTATCGACGGCATGTATATCCTGTTCCTCGCAAGGCAGTCCACGAACTGGTCTGCAGTTATGTCCTGCCTTATCAGCACGTCGGCATTATGGATGCTGAACTCCTGCAGCATGGATTTTATAGTATCCTTATCAAGCTGGGTGAGCTTCACGGAGCTTGAGATGTCGAGGCCGCCCATGCTCTTCTTCTTTATGACGACATTAGGAGGTTTCTGGTGCAGCCTGAAGCCCGCGTCGTAAAGCTCGCGCTCCATTGTCTCCATCTGCTGCCTTGCGTCCCTCTTGGCGTCCAGCAGGAGGATTATCAGGTCGCCCGACCTCGCGACCGAAACGACCTCCTTGCCCCTGCCCTTCCCACCCGCCGCGCCTTCGACCAAGCCGGGTATGTCGAAAATCTGTATGACCGCGTTCTTGTGCACAAGCGCGCCAGGCACGACGGTAAGCGTGGTGAAGTCATAAGCCGCGACCTTGGACTCCGCGTTCGTCAGCGCGTTCAGCAGCGTGCTTTTGCCTACGGAAGGGAAGCCCACCAGCAGTACCGTCGCGTCGCCTTGCTTCTTGAGCCCGTATCCGAGCCCTTGCGCCCCGCCGCTTTTCTTTTCTGCCTCCTCCTTCAACCTTGCCAGCTTCGCCTTCAGGACGGCGAAATGCTTCTGAGTCGCCTTGTTGTATTTCGTCGTCGCAAGCTCTTCCTCTATCTCCCTTATCTGCAGCTCGCGGTTGCTGACGGTTTTGATAGGAGCGCTCTTGTCTTCCTTCCCCTTCTTATGTGCTCCTATTACCATAACCATCTATACCCCAGCAGCACATATCTGGCAAGCATAGCTTACCATTGTGTGCTTGCCAATGACCATATTATCGCTATTTGATGCTGCTGAAGTTAAATATAATGGCTGCACAAGGTTCAACAGCTGCGAGATAATACCGTAACATTTAAATAACAGTTGTTATTAAAATAATACATATGTCACAAAAAAAATACAAAAAGCCCCCAATGCCGCATAAAAGAGAGTCCATACTATTCTTTACCAAATCTTGCTTCAAAGTTGCAGGGTTGATATTTAATTACCCCAACAAAGACTTTCACATAAGGGGTATAGCCAAGGAAACCAAGCTGTCCACAACAGCAGTAGAGTCAGCCATTGAAAAGCTCAGGGATTTTGGAATTGTGAAAATAATTCCTGGCAATGTAGTGACATCCGTAAGAGCAGACCTTGATTCTCCGCCTTACTCATTCTATAAAAAAATTTTCAACCTATACAGGCTTGAAAGGTACAATTTCATAGAAAACCTTAAGAATGCCATGCAAGCCGAAACAATAGTACTTTTTGGTTCGTTTGCCAAAGGTGAGGACATAGAGCAGAGCGATGTTGACATTATGGTCATAACCAGAAGCAAACCAGACACACACATCACTGAACTCATCAGGATTTGGGAACATGAGCTTAACAGGAAGGTAAATCTACACGTACTGCCATCTCTTGATGGTGCCAAGTCTGAGTTCAAAAATTCTCTGGCCAATGGCATAGTTCTTTATGGCTATTTAAAGGTGATATGAATGATAAATTCATTTGAAAATTATCTTAAACAGGGAAGGGCGAAGAGAAAAACACCAGACTCGGAAGAAGCAAAAGCATTGTTTGAAAATTCCATTGAACGTTTAAGGTATGTAAATTCCAAGAATATAAAGGAGAGCAATCCAAGATTTGTGCTGGAAGATTCGTATGAAGCTGCCAGGGAAGCTGCCCAGTCATTGATGTCCTTGAAAGGGTTCAAACCGTATTCTCATGAAGCGACTATCAGCTTCATTAGGGAATTCTATAAGCAGGTTTTTGGTGAAGAAGACATAAACAAATTTGACCATTTCAGGGAAGTGAGAAACAATTCGGTATATCATGCAGTAAAAGTCCCGCCTGAGGAGGCAGCTCTTTGCCTTTCATTTGCTTCAAAATTTATTGAAAAGATAAGAGGGCTTCTGAAAGTGTGATTTTTATGCCCGTTTCACTTGACCAGCACATGATGGTCGATATAAGGATTCTTGAAAAGATAGTCGCGGCATCAGAGTTAAAGAAGGGGGAATGCGTCCTTGAAGTCGGCGCGGGCACGGGAAACCTTACCAGAATGCTCTCGTCAACAAAAGCCAATATAACAGCCATAGAGCTTGACCCGCAGCTTGCGGCTGTGCTGAAGGAGAGATTTTCCGGATGCAGGAACGTCAAAATCATCGAGGGCAATGCGCTGAAGCTGCTCAAGAAGCTGGAGTTCGATAAGCTCGTGTCGAACATTCCCTATGCCATATGTGAGCCGCTGATGCTTTTGCTCAGAAACATTGACTTTGATGCGGCGGTGCTGACCATGCCTAAGAGGTTTTTGGAAAGGCTGAAGTCTGGTTCAAGGCTCGGGCTGGAGAACAGCATATTCTTTGAAATCAGGGAGTTGTTCAGGGTGCCTGGGCGGGCTTTTGCCCCTCAGCCGGATACGGAATCCCTTGTCGTCCTGCTGAAGCCAAGAAAATCCATCCTCAGGTTGGTGCTGCTCTCGCCAAACGCAAAGGTGAAAAACGCCATCATGGAAGCCCTTGTTGAGGCAAGAAAATGCACCAAAAACCAGGCAAGGGAAGCAATAAAAGCTATCAAAGTAAGTAATTCTATCCGTGAAAAACGTGTCGCGGACATGGATTTAAATGACTTGCGACAATTGGTTCGAGTAAGTGAGCTTGCTTGAAGCTGTGAGACAAAATATTAATATAAACATCTTGTCTCACATTGATAACCAAATTCAAAGAGTGAAAAACAACATCATTTTGTGATTGTTATGGTTGGAGATACCAAGACAGCACAGGAACTGGCGCAGCACCAGAAGTCCATATCAATATCCGAGTTCTTCGAGAAGAACCGGCATCTGCTGGGCTACGACAACAAGATAAAGGTGCTGCTGATTATCGTCAAGGAGGCCGTTGACAATGCGCTCGACGCCACCGAAGAGGCGCGCATACTGCCTGAAGTCTACGTCAAGATAGAGGAGCTGGACAAGGAAAAATACAGGATAATAATCAAGGACAATGGCCCTGGCATAATGAAGCAGCAGATTCCCAAGATTTTCGGCTCGCTGCTTTACGGAAGCAAGTTCCACAAATATCGTCAATCCCGCGGCCAGCAGGGCATAGGCGTGAGCGGCGCGGTGCTCTACTCGCAGCTTACCACGGGCGAACCGACCGAGATAGTCAGTTCGACAGGCGACGGCAAGCTGCACAGGTACAAGCTGAAGATAGACTCCAAGAAGAACGAGGCCATCATACTCGAAGAGGACACTGTCTCGGGCGACAGCAAGTGGAAGGGTGTGCAGATAACGTTCGTTTGCGAGGGCTTGTACCGCGAGCACAAGCAGTCTGTCCTTGAGTACATGAAGCAGAGTGCAATCGCAAATCCATACGCCCACATAATATATGACTCGCCCACAGGCAGGGTTGAGTTCCAGCGCGGGATAAGCAAGCTGCCGCCGGAGCCGACGGAGATACAGCCGCACCTTTACGGCGTGGAGATTGGCATGTTCTCAAGGATGATGCACGAGTCCAAGGCAAGGAGCATATCCACGTTCATGCAGACCGAGTTCTCGAGGGTCGGGAAGCAGACAGCCGACGAGATATGCAAGAAGGCGGGCGTCGACCCCGCCACCCACCCGAAGAGGGTTACGGACGAGGAGGTCGTGAGGCTGGTCAAGAACATCAAGGAAACCAAGCTGATGAGGCCGCCGACGGACTGCCTTTCCCCGCTGGGCGAGGACTTCATACTCAACGGGCTGAAGAAGGAGCTGGCGCCCGAGTACATGGCGGCGGTGACGAGGCCGCCGTCGGTCTACCGCGGCTGGCCGTTCCAGGTCGAGGTCGGCATTGCATACGGCGGCTCGATAACCGAGCCGCGCATCATGCGGCTGGCAAACCGCGTGCCCCTGCTCTATCAGGCAGGCGACTGCGCCATAACGAAGTCCATCACGGGTGTAGACTGGAAGCGATACGGGATAGACGCGGACAAGCTGCCCGTGGGACCTGTGGCGATATTCGTGCACCTGTTCAGCGTCTGGGTGCCGTTCACTTCGGAATCGAAGGAGGCAATCGCAAGCTACCCCGTCATAATCAAGGAAACCAAGCTCGCGCTGCAGGAGGCCGCGAGGAAGATGCAGCTCTACTTGAACAAGAAGTTCAGGAGCGCGGAGGCAGCGAAGAAGAAGGAGATGTTCAAGAACTATTCCGACGAGCTGGCCCAGTCGCTGGCCAGCCTGACGGGCAAGAAGAAGGCCAACATCTACAGGATACTTATGGATCTCGCCGAGGAGATGTACGTATCAGGCGAGATAGGCGGGGAGGGTGGCGAGCCTGTCATAGACAAGAGCACCGACAAGAAGCCCAAGGCCAAGAAGAAGCAGGCAGGCAAGGAATCAGAAGGCGGTGGACCTGAAGAGGAGATGGAATCCGAGGAAAAGGAGGAAGAAGAGTAGGTTATAAAAAAATAATGTTAAAACAATCTTGGTGATGCATCAACCCCATCGGATGGATGGAAACAGACTTTCCTTTGGGTGATTGATGATTAACCAAGAATGAGGAATTAGGCGAAACATATGGCCGAGAAATCAAGCGACAAGGTGATAATCAAGAAGCTGGAAACAGAGGCAAACGCCATAATAGACATGGCCAAAGCGAAGAAGAACCCCAAGATAAGCATACCCCTGAGGGGGCTGTCGAACGTCTACTTTGACAAGAAGGAGAGGATAATCAAGCTCGGCGACAAGCATCAGACACGAGCATTTTTCAACATAGGACAGGCAAAAAAATTCATGCAGACCTTCTTGGTGGCGAACGCATGCAAGGAGATAATAGAGAGCGGCAAGACGACGAGCATCAGGGACCTCTACTACATGACCAAGCACACGATAGGCGATACGGGCGAGAATAGCTTTGACGACCAGAGCGAAAGCGACCCTGTCATAGAGGACATCGAGGTCAGCTTCGACGCGCTGAGGGAGGAACTGCACCTTTTCGCCTCGTCCAAGGGTGCCATAGTCGGCGACATCACGATAGTGGACAGCGGCGACGAGATTGACTGTCGAAAACAGGGATCTGGGGGACATGCGATACCGAGCATCTGCGAGGCCGACGTGATACAGTTCAAGGAATGCGACGCGAAATACGTGCTGTTCATAGAGAAGGACGCCGTCTGGAGGCGCTTCAACGAGGACAAGTTCTGGAAGAAGCACAAGTGCATAATTATCCACGGACAAGGAGTTCCGCCAAGAGGAGTCAGAAGGCTTCTGCGCAGGATGACTGACGAGCTCAAACTGCCGCTCTATGTGCTCGTGGACGCGGACCCGTGGGGGCTCTACATCTATTCCGTCATCAAGCAGGGCAGTATCAACCTTGCCTACGAGAGCATGCGCATGGCCGTGCCTTCGGCGAGGTTCATCGGCCTTTCAGCCATGGACCACGAGAAGTACAAGCTGCCGAAGGAGGTCATTATCAGGCTGAACGAAGAGGACAAGCGCCGAATCAAGGAAATCCTGAAGTACCCGTGGTTCCAGAAGCCCGAGTGGCAACGAGAACTAACGTACATGGTCGAGAAGAACGTGAAGCTCGAGCTGGAAGCGCTGTCGCGCAAGCACATCTCATTCATCACCGACACCTACCTGCCCGAGAGAATCCAGAAGAAGGAGTGGCTGGAGTAGTAATCATATCTTTTCTACAGAGAAACCTTCTTGTAAAAGTGAAGCACTTATCGAATTAACATGTTCTTTGCCACAAATAAGCAAAGCCTTTCTGAAATCGGAATTTGTTATTATATTCTTTATCCAGTACCTTTCACGATTACCTTTAGTTCCGACAAGGAAATAAATGAAATATATTGCAACCATAGCAGCTATTGAAACAAAAATATATAGAATAGAGATAAGTTGTGACACCATGCTATTGAATGCTACTGTTATAGTCGCAAAAGCTACAATGTAGATTAAGGGTATTATTAAATAATTGTACGACTTATGGAAATCAGATATTACATCGCTCAATCTTCTATCTACATTTATAAATCTCACACCTGTTTTATTTGCTATATCTTTCAGAGTACGAAGTTCTGATTTTCGTAAACTCAAAAAATGAAAATATAATTTTAAAAATGGTATCAATATTGGCTCTTTTATAAAATTACTTTTGTTGAAAGTTTTGTCCAAATCAACACCTTCTGAAAAGAAAGTATCAAATTTCATTTTTGTTGTTATACTTTCAATCCCTTTTACTGATTTTTCAGATCCATGAATTGTACCAAGAACGTAAACAGATTTTTTCATAAAAATTACATCTAACACCATATGTATCTTAATTTGTAAAATAAATAATGTGAATTTATAGGTATACAGGATTCAGGTTCTGTCGCTTAGTTAGTTGATATCAGTTTCGTAGTTCAAGTTCCCCCGCCCCAGACGGCGCGCCTTATGAACTCCTTCTCGGCGTCGCTCCTCGCCCCGTTGCCGCCCTTGGTAAACTTGGCATTTATCTTGCCCGAGAACTGCTGGTCGAGCAGCTTCATGGCCTCCTGCGGGGTCATCTTCATGGGAGGGACTATCTGGGCAGGCATCCTTGGTTTTTCAGGCCGGGCTGGCCTTGCCTTCCCGCGCCTCTTGGCGTTTCGGCTAATCTTTGCCTTTGGCGATGGCATCAATGCCTTGTCTTGTGCAGAAAACCTTTTGCTGCCTGGGATCTCCGACGGGATTGGCGCTTTTGGCGGAAGCATCATCGTTCTGACGGCTGGCTGATTGCGAGACTGTTTGGCAGCCATCTCCGCGAATGTCGGGGATGCTGAAGGCTTTTGCTGCTGCATGGCCTTATCGACCTGCTCCTTCTCCTTCGGCGTTAAAAGCGAAGGCTCAGGCTTTATCGCTACGGGTTTCGCATCGGCGGGGACGTCGACCACGGCCCTATCCTTGCACAACTCCTTGTTCTTAGTGGTGTCGGATATGTGTTTGCCCCTCAGCTTGCAGAAGCCGATTATGACCTTGCCTGCCGCAATCTCCCTCCTGCTCTCGAAATAAGGGCATTTTTTGCATTCCATGCAACACACTCCTGAAATGCATGTCTGGTAGATTTGCTTACAAATCTACCATTCCAAACTACCACACACCCATGTTTATGTTCCTGCCTACACTTTAAATTAGTTACTGCCAAAAAACTCTTATGCTCAATAAATATCTTGGCAACGCTATGGAAGCCGCAAGGAATGGCAACCGAGAGGTATTCCTAACCCAAAGGCTGATTTTCCTCAAGTATTTTGAAATGGAGGCTGATGACGGCATGCCTAATGATCTAAAGGTATTGTACGAATCATGCATAGAGAGGGCATTGGGCTCTGTGAATGTGCTTTCCATGCGCAAAAAATGGCTGACCGAAGCAGAGGAAATACATAAGAAAATTCTAAGATATGAATTGTGAAAAAATCAAACCCAACACAATTACCTTTTTAAGTCCTTCACGTC
>CAZCTG010000010.1:0-15871 GCA_964501695.1 uncultured archaeon
GCCCCATGCGTTAAGTATCAAAAAGCGAGGGGAAAAATGGTTGCATTCCTTGACTCGTTAATTCGGCATGCGCGGCTAGCCAACACATAGAGCAACGCCATTACTGGCCAAAGTTGCATTCCTTGACTCGTTAATTCGGCATGCGCGGCCCTATCACCTAGATAGCATGAAGGTTCGACAATGGGAGTTGCATTCCTTGACTCGTTAATTCGGCATGCGCGGCACGGAACAGAGAATGCAGCCAACTACTTCATTTCGGGTTGCATTCCTTGACTCGTTAATTCGGCATGCGCGGCCAATAAATCTATTAGTATGGATTCAACGGATGTTATGTTGCATTCCTTGACTCGTTAATTCGGCATGCGCGGCTCTTGCTCGAAAAATTAGGCAACCCCACCACATCTTTGTTGCATTCCTTGACTCGTTAATTCGGCATGCGCGGCTTGCTTTATTTTCGGCATAAGTCAAAGTGTTATCAGAGTTGCATTCCTTGACTCGTTAATTCGGCATGCGCGGCCGCGGCGCGGTGTGCTGTTTTTTAGCATGATTTCGGGGTGAGTTGGAGAAATGCATGAGGATTTATAAGGAGTTACCGAATTTGCCTTTGAACCGAATTTCAGGTCGGGCCGTTAACTCTCCGCGACGGAGCTTTATGAACCCTAATGACCTGCAACGGATCATATTTGTCCGGCCCCCATTTAGAAGGCCGATTATCCAAAAGACTACGGCTTTCGCCGCAGTTTCGTTGGTATACACGCTACCTTAAGGACTATGAGTTGCATAATCCTCGCATTATGCAGCTAAAACTTGTTGTTCTGCCTTAAAAGCGTTGTTCTGGCCGTTCTTGCTTACCAGTTTTGGATTGTTAAGGCCTTTGGCTAGGCAAATCGCTATTACTCTTGCCGCGTTAAGGTCGGCATCAATCTGCCCGTGCCGCTTGCATAGCCCGACTTTGTGGTTCCCTGTTGTTACGGCTTTTCCATCAATAATCTCCCTGCCACGTTCATAGTTGCCTATATCAAGTATGCCTTCGAGTAGGCACTTTGCACAATTCTGGCTTGTCCCCGGAGGGGCAACTTCATAGACAGGAATACCATGGTAACCTGCTTTGTATTTTATGAGAGATGCAATCTTTTGATAATCGAATAGGCTCAATGAATAATTCAACCTTTCCATGCGCTTGCCTTTCCCCCGCCCATGTTGTTTCATGCCTTGTAGGCTCTCCATTACTATGGCTGCATCGTGTTTCATGGCAAGGTTGATGACTTCTCGCGAAATGTTATGATAATTATTTTCAATCCTGTCATCAAGGCTCCTTAGCGACTTTTTCATCTGATTTTCATGTATGTGATGTTTGTGTTGCGCCCGTATGCGCCTTTCCATGTATTGGATTGACCTGACAAGTGATCGCTTCCTTATCTTCCATGACTTAATATCATTCTTATACAGCCGGTTAAAGACAAAGCATGATTTTTTCGGATCGAGTATGGATAGTGCTATGATATGGCTTAACCCTCTGTCTATTCCAAGCACGGCTGGGCAATTCTTTGGTTCAATGGTATCCAACAATGGCTCAAAACTTATTTGGATGAAATAGTTCCAATCACATGGCAGCATGTTTCTCATGTTTTTGTGCTTTTTTCTGGCCTTCGGTAGCCTGATGAGTATTGGATACTTCTTGAGTTCAACAAAAGCATCTCTTCTCATGACATCATCCGCGATAGACCGCAGGGATTCGATATAGTCCTCATTACGGACCGGCTCTCTACTATCCGATATAGCACTGAAGAAGCTAGCGATCTGTGATGATATTGCCTTTACTTCGGTGTCTATCAGTTGCCTGCCTGCGGCTTTCTCAAGCGTCTTCCGCTTTCCAGCAAAAGACGCCAGTTTCCTGTTGAGAATGGCCTTCTTTTTCTCCACTTTCTCCGGCCGTTTAGCCTTCATCATCATCTCTTCTGTCCTGTTCATACCGAGTACTGCAGAATCCATGGCAAATGCGATATAGTTTAGTATACCATTGTGCATGTAATCAAAGCTGCTCTTCTGGCTGGATGTTTCCTTGTTTGTACTGAAAGGCTTCACGGGCTTATCGATAATCCTGACAGCAAGATTACTATTCTTGCCATGAAGTGGTTTGAGCAAGACCTCATGCTTCGCGAAATTGATAAGGAAACTGTTCTGATGGAGCGTTATTCTTTTTGGTTTGAGCAGTATTTTGCCCCCCTTTATCTTCTCTATTGACTTCCTCCTCCTATCGCATGACTTGGTGAGTTCTTCAATCTGCCGCCTCCAATAAGATTCGGTGTGGCATCTTGTCTTAAGTAACCCTTTTTCGACCCATTTCTTTGGGCGGAAAAGCTTTGGCTTGCTTACTGATAAGTCGCGTTCATTTTCATTACTTATGCAAGCCGCTATGTCATTCAACCTCCGTTCAACACTCCATAATTGGTGCTCCTTTCGTTTTCTGGAAAGTTCAAGCGCTTTGCGAAGGTCTTTTATGTCGGTCTCGGCTTGATTGAGCTGAGTCTTGCTGAACCAGATACCGGTAGCCCCCTGCGGGGGTGACATGCTTTGCTTGGTTTCCCCCTTAGTGCTTATCCGGTTGCACACTGAAGCCCATTTCCAAAACATTTTGTCGAGCATTACTGTTTGTTCCTTTTCAAGGTCAAGCTTCAGTTTAAGCGCTTTCATGCAAGGTCATCAGCAAATATTCCTATAGCAGCAGTCCACGCAGCGCTTTTTGTATCCTGTGGGCGCGGGGACACACTCCGCGCTGAATATTGCCTTTATGGCTTTTAAGCATTCAAGCACCTCGCTCTTGTCGCCAAGCCATACCTTGACGAGGTCGCCGGACTTGACGAATTTGATGAAGCCGTGCGGCACTTTCATTCCCATGACCTCCTCTATGAGCAAGCCTTCAAGCATTAACTGAAGCCTCTGCCCTCTGAATACCGCTTTCGGCTTGTAGCTGTATTTGGCTTGTATTGGATATGCCTCGTTTTCTGTTGCATTGAACATTATGGCATCTGCGGTTGTTCTCATCATCAAGGAGGTGGAAAAGAGCTGCTTGGAAAACACCTTTGGAAGACGTGAGCAATCCTTAACTACTTTTGCCCTTTTTGCTTTGTGCTCGAATGCCCTCGATTTATCCCTGCCTACGTATTCTTTTTTTGTCGTGAATTGCGGTTTCTTGAGGACATGGACGAAGTATATTATCCTCGGACAATAAAGATAATTCATCAAGTCCGTGGCTGTCATCACGTATTTGTCATCCATGTGCGCCTCCGAAGAAAATGAAATCTTTCCGCTTCAGGCGCTCCTCGTCCAGATGGCCTTCTATTATCTTGCCGCCGAAGCAGTCCTTGCAGGCGGGCATTATGAAGACGCAGTTGTCGGTGCCGTTGACTATCTCCTTTATTTCCTCGCCAAGCATCTCAACCTTGTTCCTCGTAGTGTTGCCTATGAACGCGCTTTTCTGCACCCTGAAGAAGCCGTAATTCTTGCACTTTGATGCGACTTTCGAACGTTTGCCATTCTCGGATATGTCGTATATCACCCAATAGAGCATGTCACCACCTGTGGACGAACGGCTTGTAATCAGCGGAGCCCTCCACTACGCATTTGGCGAATTCCCTTGCCTTCTCAAGCATTATCTTCTGCAGGCTGAGTTTCCTGCCCTTGTAAGACAACTCGGTATGCAGGCGCGACAGCACGGCTTCGGCCACCTTTTTCTTGGCTTCTTTCGTAAGCATCACCTCGTCGCCCGCGGCTTCTATGTCGCTGTCCGATGCCTGCTTCTGGACGAAAAGCGTTATTATCGCCCTGTCCACCATGGGCTGCCTGAACTGCTCTATGAAGTCAAGCACCATGGAAGGCTTGCCATATCTGTCCGAATGGACAAACCCGAGATAGGGGTCGAGGCCAGCCAGTATGCAGGCCTTCTCGGTTTCGGAATACAGTATGCCGTATCCGTAATTCAGCATCGCATTGAACGGGTCCTTCGCTTTGTGCTGCCTCTCGGTGAACGGCAATATCTTTGACAGGCAGGCGAAATAATTGGCGCTGCATGAGCCTTCTATGCCAAGCATTTCGTCCCTCATTTCGATGGGTTTGCCGGACAAGTCATCAAGGCGGCTGACAGACTTCTTGATTAGATGCATGCCTTCAGAAAAATCAACATTTTTCCTTGTCTTTTCAAGAGACTTGAGCAGAAGCATTTGGTTTTCCATCTTTGCCCCTATTATGGACTTCACGAGGTCGCCCGCAAGCGCTTCGTTCGCCATCTCAGCCTGCCTACGCCTTATGAGGGTCGTCCCACCGAGCTTGCATGGATATATTCTCGCATAGGGCATCCCGAAGTGGTCGAGATAAACAATATCTATATTATTTTCGACCGCCAGCTTTATGGCATCCGAACTCACCGTTGAGGGCTTGGTTATGATTATCTGCTCTGTCTGATGCGCAGAAAACTCATCTTCCTTCTCTTTGGACTCCACCTTGAAGCGTTCGCCTTCTTTGCCTATGAAGGTGCCGTATTCGTCAATTATTAGTTGCATTAACCACTTTTAAGTGGTCTATTTATAAAGCAGTGCGAAAGGCATAAAAGCAATACTTCGCTACCCGTAATAATACCTGCCCTCGGACTTCTGCTCCTGGTCCTTCTGCGAGCCCTCCTTGTTGGCGCGGGTGCTGGGTGAGGTTCTATATATGCTCCATCTATATATGGTTTGACTTTAATGGTTATATTTAAATACTAGAAGTATATTATCTATATGGATACGTACAGGTCAGACCCACTTCTGGAATCCAAGGATATGTTCGTAAACGGCAAACCGAATCTATACTCGGCTTTGGTGAAGAAATCTGATTTTGATGCAAAATCTATGAAGTCTTTAGCTTTTTGCCGAAGCCCAGACTTCAAGAAATTTCTCGATTCACTTCCAGATGTTTATAAAAAGGACAATTTCTTCGAACTTAGGAATCGCCATGCAGTCTATGCAGACAACGCACTTTTCTCGAAACTGTCATATTTCAGGGGGTGGTATAAGAAAAGCATCTTTCCGATTTCGCTGATTAGGGCAACGAGTATTTGTTTCAATGATGACCGGATTTTGCAAAAATTTTTGAAATCCGAGATAACAGATTCGCACCAAGAAAATTTTATACACTTTCCATCAAACCTTTCTGATATGCTAGACGATAAAATCTTCTATTTATGTGGTTGCATAACAGGAGATGGTTACATATCAGAAGATAGGTTAGTAAAAATTGTAGATGGTCACCCAAAGGACTACGAATTGAAGTGTTCTAAGGTCTTTATTGGACAACTATCCAAGATTGTGTATGACATATTCGGATATAATCCCGCACCAGCAAAGAAAAAATACCATCTCTATGAGATGCATATCATTTCAAAGTGGATAGTTCGATTTTTACACTTCTTCTTTGATGTTCCATATTCACCGAAGAAAGAAATTGTCTGGCCGAGAGTTGTTGACGGGCATGAAAAATATTACCTGAGAGGATTATTTGACACGGATGGCGGTATACACAAAGATAGCAAGTTCATAGTTTTCAAGTCGTCATCTGAAAACTTTGCAGGAAATGTCAGGGAAAGGATATTGGGACTTGGAATGACACCAAGCAATCTGAGAAAGGACAATATCGGCTCATATTATTTTTCAATATATGCCCATGATATGGAAAAATTTGCCAAAAACGTGGGGTTTTCGCACCCAAGGAAAAGAGATTATCTGTTGAAACACCTTGCTAAAGGGGCGTCTGATACCACTTTTGTAGGAATCAACGAAAGCAGGCTTTGCAATAGGTATTTCGATTTGGCTTCAATAAAAAATCTGCGAGTTCTGGGCTTAGGCAGCGCAATTAGAAAGAAACGGATAGAAAGGGGTATTACTCAGGAGTGCTTGGCCAAAAAGCTAGGGATAGAGAGGAAGAATCTTACAAGATATGAAAATAGTGTTTTAGCTGCACCAATTGTCATTCTTCAAAATATTTTGGGGTCTAAGCATGAAATGTATAAAGAATTAGATAAGGACGGTGTGAAGATGGGAATTGGCGGGCATACGTTCATCCATTTCCCTATTAATATAAAAAGAATAAATATGGAAGCATATAAGTTCTTGTCCCCTGTTGAGGATTATGTTATAATAAGAAAGAGGCAGAAGGGACGCATATTAAATGCACATGATGTTCAAAAGATAAGAAACATGGTGGACAAATATTTTGATGTTAAATCTGAAGTCAGACATGGAAAATCCAATGATATAATTATTCAGAGTAAAACACTCTCTTTATTGCTGAATAGATTTTTCATTTACTCAAAACCTTGGAAGCCATCCAAAATCTTGCATGTTTCGAATTATTCGTAGAAATAGTTTCCGCTAGCTCTCTGCTCTGCATCTTTTTGAGACCCAGGTTTATTGGCCCTAGCACGCAGACTTTCCTTGTCTCGCCGGAAAGTTATGCCCACACTTTTAAGGAAGCGGTTCATGCCCTCGTCGAGGCCGCACGGCGCCCTGCCGACGCCTGACTTGCCCGGCTCGCCCTCGAAAACAATGACCCTGTCCGATATGATGTCAAGGAACTGCAGGTCGTGGTCCACCACGAAGCACGGCGTTTCGCTCAACTCAGCCCTTGCCCTGATGAGTTTTGCCACCCTTAGCCTCTGCTCCACGTCCAGAAAAGCCGACGGCTCGTCGAGCAGCACGATGTTTGCGTCCTTCATCAGCGCGGCCGCTATGAAGACCGACTGCAGCTCCCCTCCCGACAGCTTTCCGACAGGCCGCTCGTAGAGCTTCTCAAGTCCCAGCAGCCATGCGATGCGCTTGTCCTCCTTTGAGAAATCGGGTTTGCCGCTCCTGCTGTGCAGGTATTCCCTTGCCGTCATCAGCTCCTCATCCTTTTCAAGCATCAGCCTTTGCGGCTTGTATGCCAGCCTGAGGGCGGGAACAACAGCGTTGTTGTCCGGCTTCTCCTCGCCTGCCAGCATCCTGATGAACGTGGTCTTGCCCGTTGCGTTCGGGCCCATTATACCCATGACCTCGCCGCGGTGCAGCGTGCCCGCCTCGGTCTTCATCGAGAATCCCGCGAACCCCTTTTCGAATTCCGGGAAGTCCATGAACTTCTTGTGTTTCGCCGCCTCCTTCGCCCTCGCCGCGAACTTTATCGGCTCGTCCCTGAATCTCACGTTCTCCTCGGATATGAAGCCCTCCAGCAGCGTGTTTATGCCCGTGCGCACCGTGTACGGCTGAGATACTATGCCGAAGACGCCGGGCTTGCCGTAGAGTATGTGCACGGTATCCGCAAGGTAGTCTGCCACCGCGAGGTCGTGCTCTATGACGACGACATAACTGCTCTCTGCCAACTTTCTTATCTCCTTCGCGACCTCCAGCCTTTGGAAGACGTCGAGGTAGCTGCTCGGCTCGTCGAAGAAGTAGAAGTCCGCGTCCTTCGCCAGCGTGGCGGCGATTGCGAACAGCTGCAGCTCGCCGCCTGAAAGGGAGTTTATGTCCTTCTCAAGCATGTTCCTTATCCCAAAGCGCATTACAATTTCATCAATCTTCTTGCTCTTCATCTTTGCGAACGCATCCCCGACCTTCCCCTTGTAAGCCCCGGGTATCTTGTCCACATGCTGGGGCTTGTATGCCGCGCGCAGCTTATTCTCCGCAATAAGGTAAAGGTAGTTGTGCATCGCAGTGCCCTTGAATCTCTGAAGGATGTCGCTCCATTCCCGTTCTCCCGAATCTCTGGCCGCGGAGGCGGCATGCTTATCTTCCAAGTCCCTCGGCTTGAGGTTGCCGGAAAGTATGTTCATAACCGTTGACTTCCCGGTGCCGTTCTGGCCGACGAGGCCCACGACCTTGCCCTTCTCGGGCGCGGGCAGGCGGAACAGGACGAATTTGTTCCTGCCGTAGCGGTGGACGGGCTGCTCGTCGAGCTGCCCCGGCAGGTTCACGACATCAATGGCGAGCGCGGGGCACTTCTTCACGCAGATGCTGCAGCCGATGCACAGTTCTTCGGCTATCAAAGGCTTGCTGTCCAGCTCCGATGTCGTTATGCAGCCCTTCTCCATGCGGTTGACAGGGCACACGCGCTGGCACAGGTACCAGTCGCACATCCTCGGGTTGCACAGCTCGCGGTCAATGACTGCCACTCTCTTTGTTGGCATTATATCATCTCAATATGAGTCCCACGCCTGCGCAAGCAGGCTGCGCTTCTATGGGCATAAGCTTCCCTGAATATAGGAATGCACGGATTATTTATAAGCAAGCCCGACAACTATTACTATGGCATCATGGAATTTTTCAACAAGCGCCAATTCCATGAAAGATGTTTAATAGGGGTATAGAAAACATGGCCAGCTACGGCGACATAGTGTCGAGGTCACTAAAGTTCTCGCTGCACCCGAAGAGGTGGCTGCAGTTCTTCGTGGTGGATGCGATTCTTTATGCCATAGCCGCGCAGCTCGTGATTTCGAACCTGCCCAACTTCGCGGCCTTTCTGGCCTCGGTTGAGGTCGGCGTGGAGGTAGCGCTGTCCGTGATGTCGTTCATCGGGATAGTGATTGCGGTTTTCGCTGTTTTCTGGCTCGTGAGAATGTGGATTCAGGGGGCCATGATACAGCAGAGCGCTAACGAGAAGGCGAAGATAGCGGGCACGTTCAGGTACGGATTAAGGCGGTACGTCTCACTTCTTCTGGCAACAATCATAGTAGGCGTGATAGGTTATGTCGTCGGCGTGGTACCTTTCATAGGCTGGCTTCTGACGCTCGTGGTTTCAATAGTGCTTTTGTTCACCGCGCAGGCAGTCATGGTGTCAAAGCTCGGCTTCGCCGACGCGCTCAAGGGCGCATATGCCATGTTCAGGCGCAGGCCGGGCTCGGTATTCCTTGCGTGGCTGGCCACAGCGCTCGTTTCCCTTATAATAACAGGCATATTCCTGCTGCCTGCATTCGCGGTGTTTGGCGCTGTCCTGCTGCCTGTGCTTGCCGGCGCAGGCACTAGTGCTTCCATGGTTTCGTTGATAACCGCGGTACTTCAGAACATCGGCTTGCTCGTCGTTGTCGGGCTGGTATTCCTCGTCGGCTCGTCCATAGCCGCGACATTCGGCGTCAAGGCGCTGACCGAGTTCTACGTCACGTGGAAAAAGAAGAAGATGTTTTAAGGCTTCGGTTTCGCTGATTTTAGTATTTTTTCAAAATACTCTATAATCTTATCTAGTTTATTTATGCTTTCGCTACAATCGTTGTAGATTATATTGTTTTTAGAATAGATTATGCTTCTATTTGATAAATAAATTAAATTTTCTTCAATGGTTTTCATCTCTTCATATGTAGGTAACTTTCGTGAAAAAATCCATTTTGGAACTGTTTCATATTTCACAGAGAGTTTTGACCACCTACTTCGTATCTTCTCTTGGCAAGTTAATATTTTTTCAATAAACCTTTCATTAGCGGATTCTCGCTCAAAAGCATTAGTCAGAATATTCTTATAGAAGAGCAAATCAATTTTTGTTTCTATTACCTCTTGCTTAAAATAATGATAGGGTTTAATCAAATAAAGTTCAAACGATTTTGAGAACACATATAATAAAGCCCCGCCTATAATAGTTAGCAGAGCTTGTAATATCATTTCTTCAATGGCCATAACAAGTATTATTTATATAGACTTGAAATACATGTTAGTGAAGAATATCATTTATATCATAAAATACATTCTGCATATATGCACTTATATATATGGGATTATTAATTATTAGCATGAAAGCGAAAAACAGGAACGGCGAAACGAGGAAGCCCAAAGTCATACACCTGCCGAGGCTGGACACGGTGCTGATGGTGGAGGACACCATAAAGAGGCTGGACTACTACCCTACGAAGAACCAGCTGTGGAGGGCGCTGCCCAAGGCCGTGATGTGGCAGACGTTCAACGTCATCATTGACTACCTGCTGGAGAGCAACAAGGTGCTGATAGACAGGAACCAGATAGTCTGGATAGCTGCTGACAACCCGAAGCTGAAGAAGCTGTTTGACAATGCCGTTCCATATGAGAAGATGAAGAAGGTTCATTTATAGCCGAATATTTTGTCGTACCTCTTATGGTCCATAGCATCCAGAACAAGGGCCACGATTTTAACACTCTCGCCCTTCAAAGTATAAATCATCCTCCATGAGTCATCAAGTCGAAGCCGCCAGAGGTTGTTGATTCTGTATCTGTCTGAATAAATCCTTGGCCATAATTTTCTCTCTATCTTCTGACCGGCTTTATGGTTATAATAAAGCTTTGCTATTCCGCGATTTATTATCTTGACCATGTATTCGGCCTCTCCGTTGCCTTTGCTCGCTTTATGCTGTACCTTAGAGAATTCTTTACCGAATTGTTCGGAGAATACTATTTCTGCCATCAAAACACCAAGGCAAATTCAAATAAATGATTTTCAGGCGAGTTCCGTCATCTCTTTTTCCTTGGCCTGCCTGAGGGAAGGCCTATTCAGAAACCAGGCCGTTTCGTCGCTTTCCTTCTGCTTCAGTATCTCCTTGAGCCAATTTTCAAGGTCGCTCATATTTTTCGCCTCCATTTTGATGACGGTCTCGCTTGACCAACGAACCGCTTTATCCACTTGTTGAATGCGGTATTATCTTTTCGTTCAATGCGAGGTTTCCTGTTATCATGAATACCCCCTTGTGTGGGGGGTTATGACTAATAGCCTCCTATGGGACGTCAATCCATTTCACAGGCTGGAGGGTAAGTTCAAGGGTCGGCATGAACTTAACAAAAAGAACTTCTTCGCGGGCGGGTATATGCTTAACGGAGGCAGCGTGCCGGTATGCCGCTAAGGCAAAATCAACATGGAGCGACATCTGATAGCGGTCTATCAGCCATGCCGGTAGAACTAGTCCGCGCCATACGTCCTCCACCTGCCCTCGCCTTTGGCGCGCACGAGCCCGCGCCGCGCCAGCGATTCCATGTATTTTCTGAACGTGCGCTCGGCTATCGGCTCTGCCGACGCGCGGTTCAGCTTCTCCTGCAGGACTCCTGACGGCATCGTGCCTTCCTTCCTCAGGATTTCCAGTATCATGTCCTGCTGCTCGTTCAAGTTTGGCTCGCGCCGCTTGTCCCCGGAAGGCTCGGGCAGCATGCCGGATGTTATGCTTTCCCTGCCTTCCGCTTCCGCCTTCTCAGCCGCCTTGCGCAGCGCCGCGATTGCCGCGCGCGCGTCGCCGTTTGAATTTTCTGCAATCTTCACTATGTCCTTCAGGCTTATGCTGCCGGGCGCGAGCGCCCATTCAGCCCTGTCCTTCAGTATGCCTTCTATCTCGTTGGGCCTGTATTTGGGGAAGCGGATGCGCTCCGCGGACGACAACCTGCTTCTGATGCGCTCGTCCCATCTGTAGGTTGCCGTCTCGTCGTTGGCTATCATCATGATGCAGGTGCCTACGGAAATCAGGTCGTAGACCGCCTTCTCGTCGCCTATGCGGTCCACCTCGTCAAGAATGACCACCAATGGCTTGGCCTTCGCTTTCCTGGCAATCGCCTCTATTATCTCGTCAATGGGCGTGCCGACCCTGTGCTTGCTCGGGTCCGCGCCCAGCTTCTGCAGTATGCTGAATAGTATCTTGAACCTCGTTTCAAAGTTCCAGCAGTTCACGTGTGCCTGCTGGAAGGACGAAGACTCAGCCAGCTGTGCCAGGACGTATCTTGACATGCAGGTCTTTCCCGTGCCCGGCGGGCCGTAGAGAAGGATGTTTCGCGGCTGGCGGGCCTCGGCAAGCGGCCTGAGGCAGCTTGCCATCTGCTGCATCTGGCCGTCGCGCGCGTACATGCGCGACGGTATGTAGTCCTCGGTCAGCGCGTCTATGTTCCTTATTACCTTTCCCTCTTCCATATGGGTTTTTATTGGATTACTTTATGATATATCTATGCAAATCGGCATAGTGGGCAAACTATATCATTTTAAAGCCCAAACAATGGAAGGGTGTGTTTTCAGAATCTTTTTGCCTGCTCTCTTTATCTTGCCAGCATACTCTATCCTTAGCAACATTTGAAGTGTGGTTGCCCTGTTTATTCCAAGCTTGTCTGAGATTTCCCGCGTAGTCAGGTATCCAGTTCTGAGTATGTTTATAACTTTATCGTCTGTTACCCCATGCTGGCGGCTTCTCCCTCTGTTCCTGACCTCAAGTTCTGAGTGCCTGATTAGCTTGTAGATATAACTTCCTGCATAGCCAACACCACTCTTTTTTACGCAATCCAGTTTTTCAAGACCCTTTATGTGATATTTTATGCCCTGCCTAGAAACCTGAAGTACCTTTGCCAATTCTATTATTCCACGAGGCTTTTCGCTTAGCAGATCCATTATCTGGTTCTTTGTCTCATTCTGCTTTGCCGTTCTCCAGAACTTGGTTTTCCTCATTATGAAGTCTTCGATCAGCGTTTCTTTGTAGCCCATAGAAACTTCTGAGTATTTCGATTTTAGCTGCTGATAATCGCTCCAAAACTTTTTCACACCTTCCGCCAGAATATATAGATGGCTTCTTTTGCTTAATGTTAGCGTTGAGTCATAACCCAGTATAGAACAAATTCTATTAAGCCCACTTATTAGTTTCTTGTTGTACAATCCTATTTCTATTTGATTAGAATCTATATGACCTTCGTCTATTATTATCGCTGTTAGAAATGCCAGCAGATGCTCTCTGCCATGGTTGAACATTTTTTCTGGTATCTCTGCATTATTCTCGTCAAAATCTATAGGTCTGAGGCTATAATATTGAGAAAGGAAAGAAGAAATGACAACTGGGAGATATATCATCCTCTTTTCATTAAAATAATCCTCATCATATTTTAAAATACCGAAGCATTTTTCTGCCTTTTTCAAAAATAACATTCTTAGCTCATTGCCGCATTGTACATAGTTAAAGTAAGATTTTTTGCCTTTTGGTTTTATGCAGCATCCATCACCCATTATATGCGCCACCAACATGTCAAATAACGGACTTATTTTTACTGGAAGTATTGGTTCTGACACAATGATATGACCTTTTTTTGTTCTGTATGCAACAACATTTCTTTCCAGTTCTGAATTTGATATCCCCATTTTTTCGCAGGCAACCAGAAATTCTCTTAGAGGTCTGAAATTTTGATATTTATAATCAAGCATATGTCTGAATGATTCAAATGTGATGTTCGGTTTTAGGTCGTTGTATAAGAGTTGTCTTGTCTTGTATTTTGTTTTGATTTTCTTCTTAAGTTCAGAAAAAAATCTGTCATTCAACAGAATGCTTATATCTTCTTTTAAATCCAGTTCGTATAAGTGAAGAACATCCATATAATATATATAAAGAACGATAATAAATACTTTACAATAGGTGTTTTCAGAATGTTCCTAATAGGCATATGCGGTAAGACGAATTGCGGGAAAACTACATTTTTTTGCGCGGCCACGCTTGTTGACGCCGAGATATCGAACCGCATATTCACCACCATAGAGCCGAACAGGGGAGTGGGCTACGTGACCGCACCGTGCCCGTGCAGGCAACTGGGCGTGAAGTGCGAGCCGCAGAACTCCAAATGCGTGAACGGCACGAGGCTGATTCCCATAAGGCTCATCGACATAGCGGGGCTCGTGCCCGGCGCGCACGCAGGGCGCGGGCTGGGCAACCAGTTCCTGTCGGACATCATGGAGGCCGACGCGCTCATCCATGTCGTTGACGCCTCCGGCGGCACTGACAGCGAAGGCAACCCCGCCGACACGGGCACTCACGACCCGATGGAGGACGTCCTGTTCCTTGAGGAGGAGGTTGACCTCTGGATTCTCGGCATCCTGAAGAAGAACTACGACACGCTGAAGCGCAAGGCAGAATCCATGCACCAGAAGCTGGACGAGGTCATGCACAAGCAGCTCAGCGGTCTGGGCGTTACGCATGACGACGTCAAGAACGCGATGCGCCACGTGGACATTTCGGGCAGCCCGAGCGAGGATGACATGCTGAGGTTCGTAAGCATATTGAGAAAGAAGGCGAAGCCCATGATAATAGCGGCGAACAAGATGGACGTTCCCGCGGCGGAAAAAGGCCTTTCAAGGTTGAAGGAAACAGAGGTTAAGTCCGTGCCGTGCTCCGCAGAATGCGAGCTGGCGCTGCGAAAGGCAGAGAGGGAAGGCGACATCAGGTATGTTCCCGGCGCGAAAGAATTCGAGCTTATCAAGCCCGACCTCGAGCCGAGGAAGGCCGCTGCCCTGAAGCTCATAAAGGAGCGCGTGCTTGAGAGGTTAGGCTCGACAGGCGTGCAGCAATGCCTCAATGAGGCCGTGTTCGGGCTGCTCGGCATGCGCGTGGTCTATCCCGTCGAGGATGAGACGCACTACAAGAGCGGGAAGGGCAACGTGCTGCCCGACGCTTACCTTGTCCCCGCAGGCACGACGCCGAAGCAGCTTGCCGGGATGATACACACGGATTTCCTCGAGAAGTTCGTCGCAGCCGTGAACGCGCGCACGAAGCTGCGCGTGGCCGCCGATTACGAACTGAAGGACGGAGACATCATCAAGATTATGCTGAGGCATTGAACCGATGCCATGCCTCGGCAGATATGCATCATATAAAGCATGTTGCGCTCATGAGCTTATGCTCATGGCGTGCCTGAGTCATTATGACTCAGTCGCACATACTGATGCTGAGGAAGTGAAGGGATGCTCTACCTGATTTCAACCGGGCTGCACGACGAAAAGGACATGTCCCTGAAGGCGCTCGAAGCGGCGAAGAGGTGCGCGAAGCTCTATCTTGAAACTTATACTGACAACATTAGCATAAGCGCTACAAATCTTTCCAAGCTGGTTGGCAAGCATGTGGAACTGATGCCGCGCATGGGCATGGAGGATGAGGCAAGAAGGCTGATAGCCGAGGCAAAGTCAAAGGACACAGGCATCTTTGTAGGCGGCGACGCGCTGAGCGCCACCACGCACATCATGCTTGTCAATGAAGCCAGGAGAGTAGGAGTGCCATTCAGAATCATCCACGGCTCAAGCGTAATCACGGCAGTTGCTGAAACAGGCCTGCAGGTTTACAAGTTCGGCAGGACAGTAACGTTGACAAAGTCCTTTGAGAGTAGCATACTTGAAGCTATAAACTTAAATCAGAAGGCAGGGCTTCACACGCTTGTGCTGCTTGACATAGGCATGACGGCCAGAGGGGCTGCTGGGTTGCTGTCCCAGAGGTTGAATATGAAAGCCGTTGCTGCATGCAAACTCGGTTCTGAGGAAAGCGTTATATTCTATGACGAACTTAAAAACTTGGCAAAAAACAAAAAGATTGACAAGACGCCCGCCGTGATTGCAATACCGGGAAAACTGCATTTCACGGAAGAGGAGTTCCTTAACGGTTTGAATGCCTTGACTTGAGGAATTCAAGAAGCCCGCGTTGAAGATGCTGCTGGCCATCCCACACAACGATATTATAGCCCTCTGGGAACTCTTTCGGGTTCTCCTGCCTGAATGTTATTGAACGGACTTCCTTTGGGAGGGCCTCGCTGATGTACCTGTCGGCACCGTTTATCATTGAGAATTTATCGCCCCAGACTTCAATGCAGCTTGGCGTTTTTTTGATATTCTCCGGCAGACCCAGCCCTGACAGGAGCCTTTTGTTCCCTATCACGTACTTCACTGCAGTCTTTTTCGACACCCCCTTAATGGCAAAGTCTATGGCAAACGTGCCTCCCAGTCTCGCGGTCACAGGGAGCTTGTTTTCGTCGAACAGCTGCTGGGCCCTCTTTGAAATCGTTGCCCTGAGGTCGTAACGGCCTTGAGTCTTGGGTATGTCAAAAGCCAGTTTCCCAACCTGTTTCTCTGAAAGGTCTGCTGC
>CAZCTG010000011.1:0-15524 GCA_964501695.1 uncultured archaeon
GTGTCGACGAGCTTGCCGTTGACCATGCTCATCACGTGCGTTTCGTCGTGCCTGAGGTTCGCGATGACGCTGCCGCCGGCTATGTTCACGTTCTCGCCTATGACCGAATCGCCGACGAATGAAAGGTGCGGCACCCTCGAGCCGTCCATGATTATGCTGTTCTCGATGTCCGAGCCGTTGCACACCTTGCAGCGGCTGCCTATGCTCGTGAAGGGCTTTATGTAGCAGTTCGGGCCGATTACACAATTCTCACCTATGACCACCGGGCCTTCTATGTACGAGCCTGCCCTTACAACGGTGCCCTTTCCGATTTCGACGTTGCCCTTGAGGGTCGCGCCGTTTTCAACAACACCTTCATTCCTGAATGAATTCTTTTCTTTCAGCAGCAATTCGTTCGCCTCGAGCAGGCTCCACGGGTAGCCGACGGGAAGCCAGCACCCTTTCACTGTTTCAACTGAAATAACATCGTTTCTTACCAATTCTGCAATTGCACAGGTTATCTCGTATTCGCCGCGCTCGGATTTCTTGAGGGATTTTATTATCGGGAAAATCTTTTTATCAAGCACATACATGCCTGTGTTCGCAAGATTTGAAGGCGCTTTCGCGGGCTTTTCCACAAGTCCTGTCATGCGACCCCCTTCATTTACTATAACGCCGAACTTTCTGGGGTCTTCGACTTCCTTCCCGAGTATGCAGTATTCATGCCCGATGCAGCGTTCAATATCCACCCTGCTGTAGAGATCGTCGCCCATCATGATAAGGAACCGCCCATCAGAAGGTTCTGCCGCGGTGTTGCGCGCTTGCAAGCGCGACACGCCCGAGTCTTTTGGACTCGGTTGCGATGCGGCTAGGTGTTTTTCTGCCTGCAACAGCGCATGCGCAGTGCCGAGCTGCTCTTTTTGTTCGACATAGGAAATCCTGATGCCGTTGTACGACTTGCCTATGGCATTCCTTATGCTGTTCCCCATGAACCCCACAATCAATATGGCCTCGTCGGCGACGCCTGAAAGCTGCTCCAGGTTGTGCTCCAGCAGCGTCCTGTTCGCGGCCTTCAGCAGCGGCTTGGGCCTCGTCAGCGTGAGCGGATATGTTCTCGTCGACTTTCCCGCGCACATCAGGATTGCTTTCATTTCTTCACCTGCGGCCCCTTCTCCAAATCAACCAAACAATTCTTTGTTTCATATCTTTTGGCTGTTAGGTTATTTTTGAGTCTTCTATACCTGTTGTTGCGGCCCTGCCATCAGCGTGCAGCCTATGATGCCGCACATACCCTTTTTGGCGGCTTTATTAAAGTGCCCTATGCACCTATGGTGCATTTTAATAAAAATGTTTATTTTTTATTTAAAAACAAAATTTTTAATTATGGAACAGTTAAAATATATAAATTATATTTTTTACACATTTAAAAACATTATTTTAATACTAAATAATACCTCAGAAACTGTTTCACTATAATCTTATATACCCCCCAAGAGAAAAAACTTGTATTGTTTCAGGCGCAGGGTGTAAACTCTCGCGCGCTGGGCATATAAGACAGGAGGGTAAAAAAGGTATGAAAGCCATAAAAGTTTTGGCAGGTAGTTTAGCTGCCATAACTGCAGGAGCAACGCTGGCCCTAGGGATATTCGCTGCACCTGCAACCACGTTGGGCGACTTCGTTAAGGTAAGCGGAAACGCGCTTAACTCGCCGGCCATAGTGGTTGGGGAAACCATCAATCCAGGATATAACATGGACGTTATTGGAGCAGCGGACATCGCCGCGGCAGTAGCAGGTTACGCCACGACCACTGTTTCATCGGGAGTAGTGGGCATGGGTGTTTCTGGCGGTGTTGAGATCGGGACGACCAATACAAAGTTGTATCTCGACGACCCCATGACGAAGTCTGGAGTCAAAACAACCCTGACAAGCAGCGATTTACCAACGCTTCTTGCTTCAGGTTCGATGACCGACACAGGCGGGACGACTTACAACTACGACCAATACATCACTCTTGGCGGAGGCACAACGTTAACATTCGGCAACAGCGGGGGAGACCTCACTGACCCTGACCTTATCCTTAACCTGAGCACGACCGCGGCCGCTCCGGCATTCAACTACACGATAACATTCAACAAGCTGCTGAACATAACGAGCTCAAACGTGCACAGCCAGAAGCTTAATCTGCTGGGAACAGACTACACTATAGGTTCCACGAGCACTGATTTGACGATAGCGGCAGCCAAGCTCGTTCTTTACGGAAGCTCGCTTGTTCAGACCATATCTGGCGGCGAGGAGAAGACAATAACAGTCGACGATGTTCCATACAAAGTAAAGGTGCTTGGAGCAACAAGTGCCACTACTGCGGTAGTTTCTGTTGAAGGAACAACGCAGACTGTCACGAAAGGCACGTCCTACCTCATATCCGGACTGGCGGTCTATGTTGAGGATGTCTTCGACTTGTCCTCGACAGACCTCACACAGGACAGCGTGAAGTTGAGCTTCGGAACGAACAAGCTGACGCTCGAGCAAGGGGCTACTCTTAAGAAGGGCACATCCGACGACACTGTTGATGGAACTCTGGTGAAGTTCACGGGAACCGACAACACAGGCATATCCAAGCTTGAAATCGGAATAGCAGCAAAGTCTTCAAGCGTTGATTATGCGAAGCAGGGCGCTGAGAATGCATTCGTTGACCCGGTATTCGGCAGAATAAAGATGGCGCTTGGCGGTTTGTCCGGAGGCACCACGGAAAAGATAACAATAGACAACTCCGGAACCACAGGGGCAAGCCTGAAGTTCACCGACTACAGGAACAAGGAGCGATCCCTGACATACGCCTACACGGGTTCAACCACGTTTGCAGCCGACCCGAACGCGACATCCACGGCGATGTTCATTGTCGTGGAGAATCAGACGGTGAAGAAGAACGATTACATGCTTCTTTCGCCGTCGCACGAGTCTGAGTTCAGCCACATCATGCAGTACTCAACGGCAAGCAGCTTGGGTTCAAGTGGGGCTTACATAGAGTTCAGGGACTTGATGTCGGATGCTACGTCTAGGTTCTACCTGACTGACGCAGGCTACGGAACCGGAACGTTGTACATAGACGGACAGGCATACTACGCGCAGAACGTCAGCAATTCATTGCAGACGTTCGCCTTCACATGGGGCGCGAATGCAGCCTTGAACAACCGAGGAGACAAGATTACCGTCTTCCCGCTCATCAAGACAAACAAGGGCGGATGGATAACTCTGGTGCCTGGCAACAGGTCTGTTTTGACGAACTCGGAAATTTTCATCAACCAAGGCAATGCCACACTTGAGCTTCCAGGCGGAGCCGGTTCTGCCACTACGGTGAGAATCGAGCATGCTGCTGGAAGCGCCTCAGGTGATGCTGTTCTTTGCGGTACGACATGGAACGCGACGGCATCAGCCAACAGTTCTGGTGTAATGTGCGACGACGGCAGACTCACCTGGAATATAACTGTCAAGTCAGGAACGGCCAACAACAAGACATGGGTAACCCTTGATGCGGGTTCGACGGCTTCACTAAGGCCGGCATACCCGACGGTGTTGTTCAAGGAAGAGAAGGCGAAGAACCTCGCTAACTCTGACGTCCAGGATTTCGTCATTACGACTGTCAAGGACGGAACAGGAAGCGGCGTTGACCTCACGATAGATGCGCCAACGCTTACTGCGGCAACGCAGGAAAGTGCTTCTCTCCAGAGCGACAATAGTGTCACGAGCTACATAGACAGGCGCGGCACAACTGTAAAGTACGACTCAGACTCTCAGGGCCTTGTTGAGATAACATACCCCGACGAGCAGTCAGTCGCTACGGTAGCAATCGGCGACAACCCCACGTTCGGCACTGGCACTGGAGGCACAGTTCAGGCAGCTGTCAAAATCACAAGCCCGGTGGCAAAGATTGCATCAGAGGTATCGGCGACAGCACCCGGCGCAGACCTTATCCTGGTCGGCGGACCGTGCGTCAACAGCCTTGTTGCAAAGCTTCTGGGTGCGGATTCCTGCAGTACTTGGAACTACACAACCGGCATCATCAAGCAGGTGACCGACGGCTTCACCGACGGTTCAAGGGCGCTCATCGTCGCCGGCACGCAAGCCGCTGACACAAGGGCTCTTGCTGCGAAGGTGATGCAGGGAACTCTGTCCTACGAAGCTTAAGCCAAGAAAAAGGAGTTTTTTTCCTTTCTTTCTTTTTTATCCCCCAGCGTAAGCTATGTCGAAATAAGATTGTTTCATGATGGGTATGATTGTTTCACTCTTTTAAATTAGCGAACCAAACTGTTTCACATGAACACATGCCTGCTCATTCCAGCATTCATAGCATTTGTCGTTTTCGCAACACCGGCCTGTGCCAGCCTGAGCTATCACGGCATAGAAACGACCATAAATGATGACCTCTCGGCCTTGACCAATCTGACATTTAAGTTTTCAGAGCCCGAGAGCCAGCTCGAATGCCGTACCACGTTACCAGTTTCGTCATTCAAAACCAGCGGTAGCTTCGGGCCAGTGACATGCGACTCGAGAAAGGACGGCGCCGATTCGCTGATAATCTGCGCGCTCTCGGGAATAACCGCAGACAAGAACACCCTCCACATAGATATAGAGTCGCGGGGCGCGGTGAACTACAGCTACGGCAGATATCACTTCGAAGCGGGATTCGCGTCTTCCATTCCGTCAGACAGTTTTTTCTCTCTAATAAAGCTTCCTGAGAGCGCTACCCTCGCTGATTTCCCCATAGAAAGGTCTTACAGCCCGGAAAACGGCACAACAATAACCGACGGCAAGAGGATAATAGTGATATGGGAAGGCGGCAGCCTTGAAGCGAACAGGCAGCTTGATTTCAGGGTCGAATACAACCTTCCGCCCATAAGCGGACCCGTAACCCGATACATACTTCTGGCTGCCGGAATCCTTATCCTCATCATCGTTTCCGCGGCTTTCATATATACGAGGCGCGCCTCCAAGGTGAACAAGGGCAGGGTCATAGCGTCCGTGCTCAATGCGGACGAGAAGCGCGTCGTCGATATCATAGCGGCAGGCGGGGGCGGCGTCCTGCAGAAGCACATAGTCAGGGAGTCCGGGTTTTCCAAGGCCAAGGTGTCAAGGCTTGTCAAGTCCCTTGGCGGCCGGGGCATAGTGAAGACAGAGCCTGTTTCGGGCAGGGAGAACAGGGTACTGCTTGCAGGCGAAGGGAAAGCAGGGGACAGGAAAAATGGGGAAAGGGAGAATGCTGATGAGAGCAGCACAAAGGAAGCCTAAGTGGCAGCAGGAAACGGCAATGGAGCGCATAGCCCTGCTATTTGATTCCGCGGAGCGCGAATTCAGGCGCAGGCCTGACCGCTCCAGACGATACGTTGAACTGGCTTTAAGAATTGCCATGCGCTACAATGTGCGCCTGCCTGCAAGTCTTAAGAGGAGGTTTTGCAAAGAATGTCATATGTACTTGGCACATGGCGCCGGCTGCAGGACGCGCGTATCAGGCGGCAGCAGGATAGTAACATGCTCCCATTGCGGCAAGATTTCAAGGTATCCGCTTGAGCCCAAGGCCGAGGGCAGTCGTTGCCGCGGCCGCAGAAGCCTTTGGAGGCGCGCTGGATGAAGGTCCTCATAATCGTGGGCTTGGTAATAGTCTTCGTGTCCATATTCTTCACATTGTTCATACTGGACAGGATGCTATCTGCCACTAAATGCGAATTGGATGCTGTTTCAGGCAAGACAGTATGCACCTTGGCCGACAGCTCGCTGGTCTTGACAGGCATTCTTCTGGTGGGAGCCTTCGTTCTGATAAGCATAATAGTCAGCTACGTGCTCGTTTCCACCGTCACAGCCAAGAGCTCTATATGCTTCGGCAGCGCGGCCGCAAGGCGTGGTGAAAGATGAACATGATAATTCTTGCCATAGGCATTTCAATACTGTTCATAGCCGTGTTTTCATCATTGTCAATACTGGATACGCTGATATCGAAATACGAACAGTGCAAGGAGCACATGTTCTCGGAGATGATGCCGGAATGCGACATGACAGACCTTGGCGTGACATTCAGCTCCGGCATCATGTTGGCGGGATTTTTGTCCATAACATCAGCAGGGGCTGCATACATACTGTTGAGAACAGCGGACAGGACGGGCAATCAGCAATCTGGCTTCTGAGCACTTTATAAACCTTTTTACACATCATAAAGAACATTCAGGAGAGCGCCTATGGGTGTAAGGGACGTTGATGCCGAGAAGCTTATATTGAAGGCAGCCGAAGAGTTCGGCAGGATGGAAGAGCTCAGGCCGACCGCGTGGTCTTCATTCGTCAAGACCGGCGTAAGCAGGCAGAGGCCTCCTACGCAGGACAAATGGTGGAACATAAGGCAGGCCTCCATGCTCAGGAAGCTGTATATGTCAGGGCACGGTATGGGCGTGTCGAGGACCAGGACCGTTTATGGCGGCAGGAAAAACCGCGGGCACAAGCCCGAGCACAGCTTCCCTGCGTCGGGTTCGATAATAAGGAAATCCTACCAACAGCTTGAGAAGGCGGGTTTTGTCAAGACCGAAAAAGGCAAGGGCAGGCTCATAACGCCGAAAGGGCAGAAGTTCCTCAACGGCATCGCAAAAGAGATTGCGCAGAAATGATTATGGTTGACATTAATGGGCTGCGCCAGGCGCAGCAAATCGAGGCAATGAAAAGGCAGCTGCTAGGCAAGGCAATAAGTAAAGAGGCGCTCGAGCGCCTTGGCAGGGTGAGGACAGTGAACCCCGAGCTTGCAGGGCAGGCTGAATTGTACATACTGCAGATATCTCAGGCAGGCAAGCTGAAAGGGCCTGTCACGGACGCCCAGATGAAGGATGTGCTGCGCGTGCTGTCGGAAAAGAGGAACACCAGCATCAAGAGAAAGTGACATTGATATAACATTAATCCCAACAACAAGAGAGTGTGAGTTAAACCCTCGCATTCGCCAAGTTCGCAAAGCGAGACCGTTATTAAGCGCAAGGCGAAACATATGAGCTCTGCAAAGCTGTCAGGCAGGAAGATGAGGATTGCGGCCAGGGGCAAGAGGAGGTCCGCCCCCAGATGGGCCGACATCAGGAAGTTCGGCCTCAAGAGGGCGAGGACAAGAAAGATTGGCGTCAATGGCCTCAGGAACTGGAGGCGCAGCAAGCTGAAGGCTTAGTATAAATTTGACTACTGCATTAACCAAGATAACAAAGCAGTTGATTGGTCAAGCGGTTCGTTGTGGTTGATGAGAACATGGCAGAAAAGGAAACAAAGCCCGTGGAGAAGATTGTCACCATTCCGCTGAGAGGCGGATGTCTAAAGAAGGCGCGTAACGGCAGGACGAAGCGCGCGGTTTACGAGATAAAGCAATATGCACTGAGGCACACCGATGCCGGCGAGGCCAAGGTTTCGAAGCTCGTCAATGAGATGCTCTGGCAATACGGCATCCAGAGGCCGCCGAACAAGCTCAAGGTCAAGCTGTCCGTTTCCGAAGGCATAGCGAAGATAATGCTGCCTGACGAGAAGGATGAGCCGAAGGAAGAAAAGAAGGGCGCGGCGGCCGCGCTGAAGGACAGGCTGGTCGGCAAACCAACAGCTTCCAAAGGCGAACAAATGCCGGCTGAAAAGGAAGTAGCCAAGCCAGAAGTTAAGGACAGCGCGGCCAAAGACAATATCCCCAAAGCTGACGAGGGCAATTCTTCAGCCAAAGAAAAGAAATAAACACAGAAACCAATTACTTCTCATGAAGCTGAGGACTTTGTCCGAAGGACATGACAGGGGGCTGTCATGAGACCGTTCAAAGAGGCGATTTCCGAAGCGCTCGGCAGCAGCATAGAAGAAAGATTAGCCCAGTTCCTACCATCAGGCTTCCAGGCAATCGGCGACATAGCCATACTGAACCTGAAAAAAGAAATCTTCGATAAGGGCGAAATGATTGGCCGCAGCATGCTGGCCATGTATCCCAACATCAAAACCGTCTGCGTCAAACTTGACGGCGTCAAGGGAATCGAGCGCGCGCCGTCGCTGGAGAAGGTGGCTGGCGACGGGACCGAGACAATCCACAGGGAAAACGGCTGCCTCTACAAACTCGACGTGACCAAGGTTATGTTTTCCAAGGGCAACACGCTTGAGCGCGGCAGGCTTGCTGGAATTGCAAAGAAAAATGAAACCGTCGTCGACATGTTCGCGGGCATAGGCTATTTTTCATTGCCGGTCGCAAAGGCGGGCGTCAAGAAAGTTTATGCCATTGAGTTGAACCCCAATGCATTTGAATATCTCAAGCAGAATATAAGCCTGAACAAACTAAGCAATGTGGAAATCTTCAACTGCGACAACAGGAAAGCCCCGCCCCAGCTTGAGGGAGTTGCCGACCGAGTGCTGATGGGATACCTTCCAGAAACCGACAAGTTTCTCGACGCCGCGTTATGGTTCCTAAAGCCTCCAGGAGGCATCATACATTTCCACGATATTTATAAGGACAGCGAGCTTTGGGAAAGGCCGCTGAACATACTGAAAGCCGCTGCGGAAAAGCACGGCATGAAGCTGAAAATACTTGACAAGCACGTCGTGAAGCAGTATTCACCTCATACAATGCATATAGTTATTGACTCGGAATTCAGGCATGTTTCTTAAACACCATTATGTACACCGCGCCATAACTGCCGAAGAGAGGAAACAAATCAAGCCAGAGCTTCAGCTTCTCCCATACGGAAAGCCTGTCCCATTTTCCCCATCTTGGGTTCTGGAATTTGAACAATGAAACAAATTTATTTTCTTCCATGCCGTTATTTCCGAAAAGCCCAACCAGTTCCTTCCTGTCAAAAAGGGTTATTCTCATCTTGTTCCCGTCTATAGCGAGCGCCTTGTCCCTCGCAGGATGCTTGATGCCGAACCTTTTCATCATACCATATCCCCTGTCCCATACGCTGGCTACTGAAATGACCGCCGTGCCGCCCTGCCTGAGCACCCTTGACATTTCAGCGACAGCCTTCTTGCTGTCGCACATGTTGAGCGTGCCGAAAAGGCATATAACGTTGTCAAAGGACGAGTCTGGGAAAGGCAGCTTTTCTGCCTTCCCAAGCACAAGCTTCTTCCCCGTGGATTTGGCAATCTTGAGCATCTTCCTGCTAGGGTCAAGCCCCACAACATCGTCAAGCAGCCTCAGGTCGTAGCCTGTCCCGCAGCCTATGTCCAGAGTCCTGCCCCTCAGCCTTCTTATTAACGGGTCCTCGTGCCTCTTCAGCCACAAGGTTGAAGGCGCCAATGCATGCCTCCTGTCATACAGCCTGTGGATATTGTCATACAGTTTTTCCGGTCTCATGCGTCACAATATGCTTTTTATAATTAAAACGAATGTTGAGCATGAACTGCAAACTTTCTAGCGGCATAACGGCACAATCCCTCCGTTATGTTTATAGGCGCTGCTATGTGCTTATCTATATGGAGTACATTCACTTTTGGGACTTGCCCCCCAACACCGGTATAAAGTTTGATGCTGAATATAGAAAGATGTTTTTTTCGCGTGCAATCGAATATTTTGGTGGCAGCAATAAAGTTGGTGTGTTCTTGCGCAAGGGCAAATCGCTTTACAACAACGATACTAAATTCAAGGGTTCTCTGATAAGGCACATAAAATGCGCAACCCACGGCAGCAAGTTCGAATATTGCAGAGTTTGGGTTATTGCAAAGCTTGCGAAAAAAATGAATCTTCCGTTGGGAGACTTGGAAAAACACATAGTTGGATATCGAGGGCCTATAGGATACAAAGTTTCTGTAGAATTTCCTATCAAGGTAACGCCCGAGTTTACGGCATTGCTCGCCCATATGATGGGGGACGGCACTGACAAAAGAACTAGGATGGGAGTGGGCTCATACACTCAATATAACCCTATCGGGCTCGTTAACTTCTGCAAGAAGATGGAGAATGTATTTGGAAAGCTTGAATCTAATCCAATATTTGAAGACGATGACAATGTTTATGTGCCTAAGCTATTTTTACTCGTCATAAAACAGTACTTTAATATTAATGGCTTTGGGACACATGAATCATTTGTGCCTCCTAAGATATTTGGCATGAGCAGGAGTCACAGACTTGCCTTTATTACAGCGTTTTTAGTGGATGAGGGCGCACTTTACGATACTATTTGTTTCCGTGTTGCAAACCCAAAACTAGCTTCAGGTGTAAGGGATGTCGCTTTGTCCTTGGGTTATAGGTGCTCGAAAAACTTAGTATCAAACAATGCCGCGGGAAAAACGTATGGTTTCGCAATAAGCAATTTATCTGCCTCAAGATTTCTGGAGGATGTGAGGGACCTATCGAAGACGTGGCCTACATGTAATCTTGTTCATAAACAGAAAAATCTTGAATATATAGCTGGCCTAAGCAGGAGGTCTGGCGCTAAGCGAGAGCCTGGTTTTACCAAAAACATCATACTTGAATCAGTTTCAAAACAACCCAAAAATCTATTGCAGATATCAATGGAATCCGGAGTCTGCAGGAGGACCGTAAGATATCATCTCCAGAATCTACTCACCGATGATAAAGTTTTCATATCATCCAGAAGTCCTAAGGGAGCTAAACTATGGCAGGCGAAGTGATAACTCAAGACATCAGGAAAATGATGGTAAGACAACATTACAAATTGGTGGGCGCGCATTCTGCGGTTAAGCTTTGTTTTTGGACAAAGAAATCAATCAGGGGAGAGGGTGTATGTTATAAGGAGAAGTTTTATCCTGAATTCGTCCAGAGCCATCGATGCCTGCAAATGTCTCCCAGCGCTTGCTGGTGTTGCAACAGATGTATAATGTGCTGGCGTTCAATCGAAAAGACCCTGGGGAACACCATGGACCATGTGAAATTGGACGAACCTAAGGAAATAGTAGATGGCGCGATAAAAGCTCAGAGGATACTTCTCAACGGATATCCGGGATGGGACAAGACCGACATGAGGAAATGGAAGGAAGCCCAGAGCCCCAAATCGACTGCTATAAGCCTTGTAGGGGAACCAACCGCATATCCCAAAATCTCCGGGTTGATTGAGGAATTTCGCAGAAGAAAAATCAATACATTCTTAGTAACGAATGGCCAGTTCCCGGAAAAACTAGGCGACCTTGCAGAGCCAAGCCAGTTTTACATCTCTGTAGATGCGCCGGACAAAAAAACATGTAAAATGGTTGATAGGCCATCGTTTCCAGATTTTTGGGAACGCCTGAACAAGTCACTCGAGCTTATGAATTCATTCGAATGCAGAACTGTTGCAAGACTTACGCTCATCAAGGACCTCAATGTTCTTAATCCCAAAGGCTACGCGAAGCTCATAGAGAAGTCCGGATGTGACCTCGTGGAAGTCAAAGGTTACATGCATATGGGAGAAAGCCAGAAGCGCCTTCCGCGCAGCGCGATGCCTTCGCATGAGGAAGTCAGGGAATTCGGGCAGCAGCTTGCGGAACATCTGGGGTACAAGCTGGCGGGCGAGCAGCATGCCAGCAGGGTCGTGCTGCTGAAAGCTGAATAAGGCGCATCGACAAAGGTGTATGCATGATAAAGGCGATTCTTTTCGACATGGGTGGGGTGGTGCTCACCGGAAGGTTGGAAGATATAATAAGGAAAGTTTCCGATAATCTTGGTGTTGAACTTTCTGCAATCCAGACCCCCATAAAAGAACGCGAAAGAGAACTTCTCAAAGGCGAAATAAGATTGAAGGAATTGGTGGAAAAAATAAAAAAGAAATCCAATCTTGGTCTTTCCATTAATCAGATTTTTGATATATGGAACAATTCCTATCTTGAAGTAATGCACATAAATAATGATTTGATTAATATCGTTGACCATCTGAAGAAAAATTACAAACTTGGACTCATATCCAATTTGAGCGATTTCCATGCGGAAATAAACAAAAAGAGAGGATTTTTATCTCATTTCAACCCATGTATACTATCTTGTGATGTTGGCATGGCGAAACCTGACAAAAATATATTTGAACTTGCACTCATAAGAATGAAGCTCAAACCTTTCGAATGTATATTTGTTGATGACAGAAATGAACATCTGACTATAGCATCCTCAATGGGATTCAAAACTATACTATTCACCGACAACAAACACTTCTTGAGCGATTTGAATAACTTGGGCATCACTGTCTAACGACTTTCTTACCACATTCCTGCGGCACCACGCGCAGCTTCGCGCGCGTGAACTTCTTTTCCAGCTCCCTGCCCTTGAAAACCCTGTCCAGCGCTATCGCCAGCGCGGCCACCTCGCTGTGAGGCTGGCCTGTCACAGCGACGTTCCAGTCGGCCGACTGGTAGACTTCAGGCGGCACTTTCTCGCCGCCAACGACAACCAGCAGTTTCCTTGCTTTCCTCAATCTGGGCGCGACCTTCTCGACAGGCAGGCCATACACGGTCAGATGGGCAACCCTGCCGCCTTTTTTCTTCCATGACTTTATGAATTTCATCGGGCTTTCGACATATTCGCAAGAGAATTGTCCGCCCCAATTCTCTGAAACTTTCTTTAGTGTGGCCTCCAGCTTCAGGTCGCGCTCGCCAGAATAGATGTAGCCATCACAACAAAACGCGCGCGCCACCAAAGCCACATGCGTAGAAATTCGCTGGTCGCGGAACATCCTGTGCGACAAACGGAGGACTTTGACAGCCACACCAACCACACAAGGAGTTTTATTTCATGCGCTATAAAACTTTGCTTCTGTTGCGGCCATGATGCTTTCCAAAGGCAGTGTTTTTCGTGAAGAACAGCAGCAACCCAAAACATGAAAGAAACCCAAAGCAAGGCGTGATGCTGTTTCTTCGCGTAGCACACACCCTTTATAAATAATGAAAATAACCTAAATGGAGATGATATTTTATGGCTCGGAGAGATAGCGAGGGAATCTGTTTTTTGCTAAAGGAATGTGGGGGGAGCGTTTATCAATGGGAACGACTCAAAATTGGTATTTATGCACTCTCTGAAGGTCGCGTAGACGATTTAGGCCTTGAAAAAATCTTTAATTACAAATTTGATGAATTATGCTATGCAGGGCCAGCAGATACCGAGCTGGAAGAAGACGTAGCCTCAATGGTAATGACTGGCTATATATGCAAGAAAAGGGTAAAGCTGCCAGGGTGTAGAACTGAACATGAAGAAATCAGTCTATTAGAACGAGGGTCGAGAGTAGCAGATAATTTCGAGTACGGTCTACGTATACAACAGATAAAAAGCGTTAAAGATGTAGCGGAAAAGCTTGGCAATTCAAAGATTAAGGTTGGAGAATTGTTGAATCTTTATTGTCCAAAGTGGCTTGACCAAACTAATAAAGAATTAGAATATATTCTAGTTACCTAAAACCAATTTCTTTTTATAGAGTTATAATGTAAAAAAAGATTGAATCATAAACCTGAAGTTTCAAAAATAGCCTATATTCGACCTAACGTAGCACACCCCCTCAGGCTGGAGGGGATTGTGCAAGATGCTGGATTGTGCTGTTTTGTTTTGAATCAGCATATATCAAATTCTTTCAAACCGGTCAATTGCATTGTTGCCGTATTCTGTTTCCCTTAATCAATAGCCACACGAGCCAATCGCCAACCAAAGCTTATGAAGTCAGGTGGAAAATGCCCGCGACCTTCTTGCCGCTGGCCGCCAGGCCGTTGAATATGTCAGCGGCATTGGCAGTCTTGTCCATAAAGAATTTTATGCCCTTGTTCTCCAGTATCTCGCCGACTTCTTCCCCTATGGCAACCGAGCCCTCCATGCCCGTGCCTATGACGAAGCAATCCAGCTCGTCCTTAAGCAGCGGCACGATGTTGCTTGCGCCTATCGCATGCGACTTCGGAAGGTGCTCCACATCGCCGCCGGCGCTGATGGAAACATCCGAGTAGAACGACCTGCCGCCGATGACTATCTCGCCGAAATCAACCTTGTCTATGACAACCATACATTAGATTAGTGCTGCTTTCCCTATATTTATAAACGCCCTAAGCCAATACAATAACATGAACACGACATTGGCAGTGGTGGTTTCAGCCATAGTCATTCTCATAACCGCGCTGGTGGTAATAACCATATTCTCGGGGGGGATAACGCAGGTGGGCACGCTTTCGCAGGCCAAAACCCTCTGCTCAAGCCAGTTCATAACAATGTGCCAGAGCACAGGCCAGAAGCCCATCACTTGGGACATAAAGAACATGAACGTGAACGGCGAGCTGATGTCATGTGCGTCTGCTGCGAGCTGCTCGTGCAAAGGCGAAGGTACGGCGGCAAGCCCTTACACGGCAACCTGCAGTTAAAGTGATTCGATGAACACGACGCTGGCGGTGGTGGTTTCTGCGATAGTAATTCTGGTCACGGCACTGGTAGTAATAACAATATTCAGCGGCGGCGCAGGCCAGATTGGGAGCATAACGAACGCCCAGAGCATTTGCCAGACGCAAGGCAGGTCTTCCTGCCTTTCAACTGGACAACTACCCCTTACATGGGAGATACCGACAGTAAGCATCCCTGCTTCCGATGGAGTTAATATCATGGTTTCCTGTTCGGATGAAAGGGTTACAAACTGTAGGGAGACATGTGAAAACTGCAATTACCCCAAGTCAGAAACAAGCGGCGGCTCAACAACCACCCCAAAAACCATAGAAGCTTAACCAATAAAGCGCTTGGTACTAATTAATTCTCATGGTCGTGTTTGAAAGGCTGGTATTAGCAGTGATGCTTGCGCTGCTCATAGTTGCGGCCATAGTGATTTTCATCTTTTACCGCGGCGCGGGCCAGGTGCAGTCGTTCACGGACGTGAGCAGCATATGCGAATCCTCCTTCGCTTCCGCATGCTTCAACACGGGCAAGGCGCCTGCCACATGGTCGATGCCCACCCAGAACATTGGCGGCATGCAGGTTTCATGCTCCGAAGTGCTGAACTGCACGTGCCATGGCATGGGAAGCGCAGGGAATTACCTGTGCAGCCAGCCGCAGAAATGAAAATATTTTTGCAGAAAAATGCCTGCTTATAAGCGTTTAGTGACATAATATATTCAGATATAATTTGAGAAATTTTGTTGATTTTATGAAGGAAAGCGACATCATACAAATGATAATTTCCGACCAGAGCTGGGAGCAGATAATACAGGAGGTGATAACGTCCGAGGCACTTGACCCCTGGGACCTTGACATAGGTAGGCTTTCCGACAGGTTCGCGAGCCACATATCCAAGCTGGAAACCATGGACTTCAAGGTGCCGGCGAAATACGTGATAATCTCTGCTGTCCTGCTGCGCATGAAGTCCGACGACCTGCAGCTGCTGGACTTCGGCAGGGAACCTGAAGAACTCGACGGTGCTGAAATCGTGACAGGCGGCTTCGAAAGGGTGGACGTGAGCCCGCTCGCGCTGCCGCCCCGCAGGGTCGCGCACAGGAAAATAGTGATCGAGGATCTGATATCGGCGCTAAGGCGGGTGCTTGCCACGCAGGAACGAAGGGAGGTCCGAGCCCGCTTCAGGCCAAACATCGAGATAAGCGACCTTGACATCGAGGAAAGGATTAACAG
>CAZCTG010000012.1:0-15075 GCA_964501695.1 uncultured archaeon
CCGTCTCTTGCACTGAAAAAAATTGTGTCATTAATCCTGTAGAAGTGAGGATAAGCCAATAAAGTTCCAAGGGTTATATTAACATTTCCACCATTGCAGGTGGGTGTTCCAGATAAACTTCCAGAGTATCCAGTAGCATCATAATTCCAAATATAAAATGAAGTACTATCTATTTTAGTAATGTAATAATTACCGTGAATTGCAGGAGTTATTCCTCCTATCAGCGAGATATAAATTGAATCCCCTGTAGAATAACCATGTTCTGTTTCAGTAGTGATATTCAAACCGCACACACTGGGATTTCCATAATCCCAAAGATCTATCCCATCATATTCCCCCAAAACTGAAAATGAATCATCAGATGACCCAGATTTATAGAAACCAGTTAACTCTCCTAATTCATCATTGATGATCCAACTAGAGATATAATCAGAATACCAAATATAAAAATAAGGTGCACTAGTTTTATTATAATAGTTTATTCCGCTGCCTTCAGGATATTCCCCTTCAATCACATAAGTGCCACTGCAATCGGGGTTTAAGCCTGTCCCATCAACATAAACTGAAGTTGTGTTAAGTTCAACAGATGAAATATTTTTTCTTGCCCCGAAAGGCATAGCTGTTCCGAAAGAATCAAATTTTCGCATTATCATCGGTGAATTATGTTGTTTTCCCGGAATTGTAAATTGCTCATAGGCAACCATAACATTCCCACTACCGGTAGTAACTATTGCCCCATGTCCATGAGTATCAGTCAGGTCAGGATAATATGGAGGTGCCAATACAGAATCTGACATTGTCCCTGTTGTGTGGTTATAATAAAAGAAATAATTTTCAACACCATATTCTGAATCATTTCTTTGCATCCACAAGATATATGTCCTGTTGTTTACAGGGTCATACCAGACCTGCGGACCAAAGGTTGAGCCAGTTATTGCATATTCGGAGTCGCCACGTGAATCAGTAGAGTAAACGGCAGTTGTGGTGGTGCTGGCAAGGACGTAGCCCGCGCCGATAAGAAAAGCCATGGTTCCCAGAAACGCCAGAGCGAGCATCAGCGCTAAGCCAAGCTTTGACACACCCTTAAGGTTTTCCATCTCTCCCACCCAATCCCTGCTCTCATGCGGGTTTGTTCCACTGATTATTTGTTGGCTACCAATACATAAAAACTGGTGGCTGCAGGTAACGTCGCTCTTTGCCCATCAATTTTCTTTTTATTTTTTATCAGCCTTTCCTGTTCTTTGCCGAACCTCTTTCTCGAAGAACTTTGTCCACTTTTTCCTCTTGCCTTCGCGGCCCATCTGGGTGTTGCGCTCGCACTTCGAGCTGCAAAAATATTGTATCTTCCCGTCATTTTTCACGAACATTATGCCTGTGCCCACCGGGATTGCGTTGCCGCAGAAGGAACATTTCATATTTTTCGCCTTCCTTTTGATTACGGTCTCACTTGTCAATCTTGATGCATGCGAGGATTTATCATTATGTTATCCTATTTCTGCTTCATCTTCGAGTCCATATCGAAGCCGCTGTCCTTGATGAGTATGACGTCGCCTATCTTCACGGGGCCTGAAACGTTCCTCGTGATTATCCTGTTCTTGTCGCTGCCCTCGATGACCCTGCACCTGACGCGCCTGACGCCTTTTACCCCTATGCTCTCCATTATTTGGACGATTTCTGCCGATGACATACATTGCGCCTCATTTTTATTGACGGGTCGCTTTGTTCGTTTGATGCATGCGAGATTCCAACTTCAGCCTTCCCGTTGTGGGATTGATACCTATCCAAATGAACCTATTTCTTCTGGAGCTTCTTGGCTATGTCGGCCACGGCACCCTTGCCCTCGCCTTCCTCTGTCACTGCTATGGATGAAGTCGGCACTCCAATGCCCGCCGCCTTTCCCAGCTCGTCCTTGGACGGCACGAACACGTAGGGCACCTTTTTCTCGTCGCAAAGCACGGGCAGGTGCATGACGACCTCCTCGGGCTGGACGTCAGCAGCAACCACGACGAGCTTTGCCATGCCTCTTTCTATTGCCTTCGTGGACTCGTTCACGCCCTTCCTTATCTTGCCCGAAGCCTTGGCAAGAGAAACCGCCTCGTAAGCCTTGTCCGCAAGCTCCTTCTGGACCTCGAATTTCGCCATATTTCATTCCTCCTGTTTTGACAGTCATAGGTCAATATCCAATTAAGGACTTGTAGCAATTTATGGGTGCAGGGTATTTAAGCTTGAATTCTATCTCTGATGACAGCATCCGTAGAAGTGATTCTGCGCAGCGCTAAACTTTGATGAGGCTCTGCCCTGTCATCTCTTTGGGCTTGCCGATGCCCATCAGGTCCAGCACAGTTGGCGCTACGTCGCTGAGACCTCCGCCGCTGCGCAGCCTGGCCTTCTTCAGCGCGACGTCCGGAGAAACAAGTATGAATGGCACGGGGTTTATTGTGTGGCTGCTCTCCCATTTTGGCGTCTTATCCTCGGAGTTGCCGTGGTCGGCGAACACCAGCGTAGTGAATCCCTTTTCCAGCGCGGCCTTCGTTATTGTTCCAGCACATTCGTCAACGGCTTTGACTGCCTTGCATATGGCATCGAACTTGCCCGTGTGCCCCACCATGTCGCAGTTGACGAGATTGGCAACGATGAAATCGTACTTCTCGGACTTTATCTCGCTGACAAGCCTGTCGGCAATCTCGTAAGCGCTCATCTCCGGTTTCATGTCATAAGTCGGCACCTTCGGCGAGGGTATCATTATTCTGTCCTCGTCCCTGAAGGGTTTTTCCTGCTGGCCGTTGAAGAAGAACGTGACGTGGGCATACTTTTCCGTTTCGCTTATCCTAAGCTGCCTGAGGCCGCGCCTACTTATGACTTCGCCGAGAATGTTGGAAATGCTCTGCTCTCCGAACGCTATATCTGCGTTCATGGGCTTGTAATATTGTGTCATGGCCACGTAAACAACGTCCAGAGGCTTCCTCTTCCAGCCTTTGAAATCCTTTTCGACTATCGCCTGCGTGAGCTGCCTCGGGCGGTCTGTCCTGAAATTGAAGAATATCACGGAGTCCTTGGGCTTTATGCCGGCATAGCCTTTCAGCTTCCTCGGCACTATGAACTCGTCGGTTTCGCCCGCCGCATGGCATATCCTTAACTGCTCGATTGGATCTGAAAACTCTTCACAGCACACCCCGGAAACTATGCAGTCGTATGACCGCTTGGTTCTGTCCCAGTGCTTGTCCCTGTCCATGGCATAATACCTGCCGGATATTGTGGTTATCTTTCCGAAGCCAATCTGCTTTATTTTTTTGGCAACCGCGCCGACGTTCTTTATGCTGTCCATGACAGGCGCGTCCCTGCCGTCTGTGACAGCATGGATGCAGATATTTTTCAGCCCCTTCATCCTGCACAAATCCAGCAGCGCCATGAGATGGTTGAGGTGGCTGTGGACGCCCTCGACCTGCACAAGGCCTATTATGTGCAATGTGGTTTTCCGGGATTTGCAATTATCAACCGCCTTCAGCAAAGCAGGATTGTTGAAGAAGTCGCCGCTCTTTATGGCGTGGTTTATCCTTTCCATCGACTGGTATATTATCCTGCCCGCGCCTATGGTCATGTGGCCTACCTCGCTGTTTCCTTGGTAGCCGCCAGGCAATCCCACAGCCTCGCCGCTGCACTTCAACAAGGTGTTGGGATAATTTTTCATTAGCCTATCGGTGCTCGGCGTAGGCGTGTTCGCTATCATGTTCGCTTCCCCGCCCCTGCGGTAGCCCCAGCCATCCCTTATGACAAGAATGACTCTTCGTTTCTGGGTCATAAGAATCAGACCTTCCTGAAGTTTTTATCCGCCACACGGCAGTTCTTGCCAAGCTCGTCCTCTATCTCCATGAGCCTGTTGTATTTCTCCACCCTTTCGCCTCTGGATGGTCCCACCTTTACGAAACCCGAATTGACAGCCACCGCGAGGTCTATCATGGAATTGTCGTTCGTTTCCCCGCCTCCCCTGTGGGATATTACGGTCATGAATCCGTGATTCCTTGCGAGCATGCACGTCTCGACTGTCTCACTCAGCGTGCCTATCTGGTTCAGTTTTATCAATATCGCGTTTATTGCCTTCAGGTCTATGGCCTTCTGAAGCCTCTTCGGATTGGTCACTGTCAGGTCGTCACCTATTATTGCTATCTTAGAGCCCAGCTTCGCTGTGAGCTTGGACCAGTTTTCCCAGTCATCCTCTGCCAGCGCGTCCTCCAGCGTTATTATCGCCGGATACTTGGTTATCCAAGCAGAAAAGTAGTTTATAATCTCCTCAGAAGTAAGTTTCTTGCCTTCCTTCTTCAGTTCGTATTTGCCTTCCTTGAAAACCTCAGAAACAGCAGGGTCCAGCGATATGCCGACATCCTTGCCAGGCGCGTATCCCGCAGCCTTTATTGCCTCCACCATAAGCTCAAGCGGGGACTCGTTTGTAGGCAACCCAGAAGGCGCAAATGCACCTTCATTGCCGACATTGACGCTGTACCCTCTTTGTTTCAATATCTTCTTCAGTGCAAAATATACTTCGATGCCCCGCCTAACATTCTCCCTGACAGAATCGTTGCCTATCGGCGCGACCATGTATTCCTGAAAGTCCGTTGACTGGTCGGCGTGCTTGCCGCCTTCTATGACGACCATCATGGGGTTGGGCAGTATGTAAGCCTTTATCGGAAGCCTGAATGCCTCCCTTATGTATTTGTATAGGGGCATCCTCCTATCGCTTGCAGCTGCCCTTGCCACGGCCACGGAAACCCCGAGGATGGCGTTGGCGCCGAGATGGCGCTTGTTCTCCGTGCCGTCCAGCTTTATCATTGTCTCGTCGATTGCCTTCTGGTTGCTGGAATCCCTGCCTACAAGCATGGGCGCTATCTTGTCATTGACATTGACCACTGCCTTGAGCATGCCCTTGCCATCATACCTTTTCTTGTCCCTGTCCAGAAGCACAAACGCTTCGTGGACGCCTGCGGAAGCGCCGTAAGGCACGGACGCCACGCCTTCCGCGCCTGAACTGAGCTTCACCTTCACTTCCAGAGAAGGTGTTGAGCCTGAACTGAGTATCTCCCTTGCTCTTATAGAAACTATTTTCGACATTCAACCACTGATTTGAATAATTTGCGGGCTGGGTATAAATGCATGTCAGAAGACGGATTCAGCGCAGGTGCTTCCTGTACTTCCCGTATATCTTCCTGGCTCTTGCCAGCTCCGAAGCGCCCTTCTCCGTTATCCCGTAATAATGCCTGCTGGGCCCGCCTGATTTTTTCGTCAGCAAGGCGCGCACGTAACCGTCGGCCTTAAGCCTCTGGAGCACTATGTATGCGGTGACGTTGCCGGGCGAGAAGCCGAATTCCTTCTTTATTTTTTCGTTCATCTCGTATGCGTACAGCTCGCGCTTCTTGAGCAACGAAAGTATGTAAATCCAGAGGTTGTCCCTTGTGATGCTGGCTTCAAAACGCTCGGAAGGCGCCCTTGCCATATTTCATATTTGTTTTTGCCGCTATTAAAGGCACTATTTTATGCTATAAACTATTTAAGTATGAACTATATTACAATATAAAATAGTGATGTCATGGGAAAGCCAATCAAGATTGCGATTGCAGGCGTGGGCAACTGCTGCTCAAGCCTGATACAGGGGCTGTATTATTACAAGGACGTGAAGTCGAATGACGAGCTGGTGCCGGGGCTCATGCACAACGTCCTTGGTGGATACGCGCTTTCCGACATAAAGGTCGTTGCAGCCTTCGACATAGACAAGAGGAAGGTCGGCAAGGACCTGTCCGAGGCCATCCTCCAGAGGCCGAACAACACCCTCATTTTCCAGAAAGAAATACCCAAGATGAACATTCCTGTACAGATGGCGCCTGTCATGGACGGCGTCGCATCGCATATGGCCGACTATCCCGAGGACGAGGCATTCAGGGTTTCAAAGGAGAAACCAGTTGACGTTGTCAGAATCTTAAAGGAAACAGGCGCCGAAATACTTGTCAACTACCTTCCGGTCGGCTCCCAGCAGGCTGTGGAATACTATGCGCAGTGTGCGCTTGACGCCGGCTGCGGCATGGTGAACATGATGCCTATATTCATCGCATCGGATGACGGGTGGGCGAGGAAGTTCGAGCAGAAAGGTCTTCCTATTGCGGGTGATGACATAAAGGCCCAAGTGGGAGCGACGATAACACACCGCGTTCTTGCGAAGCTCTGGGCTGACAGGGGCGTCAAGCTTGACAGGACATACCAGCTCAACACAGGAGGAAACACAGACTTCCTCAATATGCTGGAGAGGGCGAGGCTGAAGAGCAAGAAGGTCAGCAAGACCGAAGCCGTGCAGTCGCAGCTGCCGACGCCGCTTGAGAGGAAGAACATCCACATTGGGCCGAGTGATTATGTCGCGTGGCAGAAGGACAAGAAGGTCTGTTTCGTCAGGATGGAGGGTAGGAAATTTGGAAACGCGCCCGTGAATCTTGAACTCAGGCTCGATGTTGAGGATTCGCCGAACAGCGCGGGTGTCGGCATAGACGCTATCAGGTGCACAAAGCTTGCTCTCGACAGAAAGATAGGTGGCAAGCTGATATCAATATCATCATGGTGCATGAAGCACCCGCCCCAGCAGTTCCCTGACTCGGTGGCGCGCCAGATGGTGGAAGAGTTCATCAAGGGCGAGAGGGAAAGGTAGTAGTTTCCAAGCTTTTAAGCAGCATGCATCAATAGCGATAGTATGAAGAAGTTCTCGGAGATGGGCCTGAAGAAGGAGGTCATTGACGCGCTCAGGGACATGAAGTTCGACGAGCCGACGAAAATACAGGCAAAAACAATCCCCCTAATCATGCGCGGCAAGGATTTGCTGGGCCAGGCGGAAACAGGCAGCGGCAAGACGGCAGCGTTCGGGCTGCCCATAGTCAACGCGCTGGAGCACGGCCGCGGGCTGCAGGCGCTCGTGGTCGCACCAACGCGCGAGCTGGCGGAGCAGATAGCCAAGGAGATGGCCAAGTTCTCCAAGTACAAGCACCTTAAGACAGCCGCCGTCTATGGAGGCGTCGGCATAGAACCGCAGATAGCCGCGCTCAGGGACGCGGATGTCGTCGCGGGCACGCCCGGCAGGATTCTGGACCACATGGAGAGGAAGACCATAAACCTTTCTCACGTAAAGTTTCTCGTGCTGGACGAGGCCGACCGCATGCTTGACATGGGCTTCATAGAGGACATGGAGCGCATAATCAAGGCCACCCCGACCAACAGGCAGACCATGCTCTTCGGCGCGACCATTTCCTGGACGCTGATGGAGATATGCCAGCGCTACATGAGGCAGCATGAAACAGTCTCGCTCGGCAAGAAGGTCAGCGAGGAGTTTCTGAGGCAGGAATACTACGAAGTCGAGCAGGGCAGGAAATTCTCGCTGCTCGTCCACCTGATAAGGAGGGAGAAGCCGAGGCTCGCCATAGTGTTCTGCAATTCAAGGTTCATGGCCGATGCAGTCGCCAACAACCTCGCGAGGCTGGGCATGGAGGCGCACGCCATACACGGCGGGCATTCGCAGGACAAGAGGAACAGGATAATGGCGGGCTTCCACGCAGGCAAGGTCCACGTGCTCGTCGCGACCGACGTGGCCGCGCGCGGCCTTGACATCAAAAACGTCACCCACATATTCAACTACGACGTGCCCGAGAAGGCGGAGGACTACATGCACAGGATAGGCAGGACCGCGCGGGCGGGTGGGGAGGGCAGGGCGCTCACCCTGCTAACGCGCGACGACCACACCAATTTCAGGCGCATCATAAACCAGTTCAGGGTGGTCGTGGAGCGCGGCAACCCAGGCAGATATGAAAGCATCCCCTTCTTCAGGGAAAGCAAGCGCCGCGTGCGCGGCAGGCGAGGCTTCAGAACTCCGTTCCCCCGCACGGGCAAGAAACGCGGCATGTATCGCAAACATGGAGGAAGATAAGAAACTTTCTGGACATGCCTGCAGCGCCAAATGCATGTTGCAGCCGCATGTATCGCAAGTATTGGGGAAGATAATCTTCTAGCAACATTGCTGCAACAGGCTAGCGGCGCAACCGAGTGTCCGCACTCGGGCACCACTCGCTGTGCTCTTGGTCTAGCGGCATACCGGCACGGTGCCTGCGTCAGCCATATAAGCAATCAGGCGCAACCATCGCCCATAAAGGCTTATAAATACTTAACCTTATAAGTTAAGTATGAAATTGGCGGTTGCATGGCAAGACGCAGGGAATTCATGCGGGCGGACTATGCATGCGGAGCAAGGATATATTTCATGTTTGATGTTGAAAGGGGCAGGGTGATTCATTTCGTGATAAACATTGCGCTTGCATTGGAAAACGGGGTTTGTTATGATGTGTACAGGTGCGACACATGCCACGGTTTCCTGCATGAGCAGAGATTTTGGCAGAGCGGGAGGAAAATAGCGTTGGACGGTGAATACACCGAGATGTTCAAATCCAAGAAAACTGAAGTGCTGGACAATTACCAAAGATGGATAACGTTGTTCAGAAGGAAAAAAGGAATCTGGGGGCATTGACATGGCAAGAAAAAACACAGTTGATGTGATGTTCAGCAGAATGATAGACTTCGCAATAGATAATCCAGAACTCGTGCCCGACAGGGTGGTTGTCATCACAGGCAGCAAGGAAAGCATAGACAGGATTCTCAGCCCTGCGCGCATGAAGCTTATCAGGACCATAGGCGCAAAGAAGCCGAAGACGATAAGCGAGCTGGCTGAAGAAGTTGGCAGGCCTTTGCAATCCGTGAGCAGGGATTTGGCAGTATTGCGCAACTACGGCTTCCTAGAGTTCATCCGTTCTGGAAGGAAGAAGTCCGTAAGGCTGGAAAAGGATGCCGTCGTGATACCGCTGACCGCGTGATTTTCACACAGGCGCAGTAGGCGCCACATACCCGACCAGCCACGCCAAACCCTGATTAAGCGTCATGACCTTCTCGTGGCGGTAATAGCCGTGGTCATTGCCTTCGTCCAGCAGGAGCAGCTTGGGCTCGCCCGCGTAATCGTAGGTGCGGTTGGCCTGAAGGCTTGAGATGGTCTGGTCGTATTTCGAGTGGAGCAGCAGCAGCTTCCGCGGGCTTATCAGCTTGACGTAGTTGTCGGGGTCTATGGAGCGCAGGAACGTCTGCGTCGCGTAGTCCTGATGCGGGGGCAGGCTGTATCCCGACGTGCTTATGCCGACGACGCCCGCGATGCGCGGCTCCATCGCGCCCGCGATTATCGCGTACCTTCCGCCCATGCTCTCGCCGGCCATGTAGATGGCGCTTTTGTTGATTGAGCCAAGGACTCCTGAATTCGTGCCCGACGTGCTAGCGAGCACGTCGAAAGCTGTGAGTGCATCGTGGACCATCTTGTACTCCTCGGGCTCTTCGCCGCTTATGAATTTTCCAAGGTCGGCGTCGGCGCTGATGAACGCCTCGCCCGTTTCGCCTATGCCGCGCTGATCAAGCGAGAATGCGCAATACCCGCGCTTGTTCAGGTCCGTGCCGAGCCACGACTGCTCGGACTCCTTGGATATGCTGTTCGCGGGAAGCAGGATGAAGGTCGTGCATAGTCCTTCCAATCCATCTGGAATTGAAAGCAGTCCATAGATGTTCCTGTCCCTGCTCCAGAATGTGATTTTGTATATGCTTGCAATTTCAGTCTCGTTGTAAAGCGAGATGGTGAAGTTTGGAGCGGGCCTCGGCCCGTAAGAGAGCACACCTTCGTCGGAAACTGTGTAAGGCTTCGCCTTCACGTTCATCAGCAGGTATACTGCGACCGCGATTAAGATTATGGCGACTGCAGCGATGACCATGCGGGATTTTTTCATGTTATCACATTCTATTCTCTAAATACAACTCTAATGATTATATAATCTATAATAGATTCGGTCAATGAAAAAAGGAATTTTGCATCAGCTTTTCTAAGTTTTTCTCTCTTGTGAACAGAAGCTTCCGATAGATAAGAGTAAATTATGCTACTTATATTTTTTGCTATTTTCACTGTTACTTCGTTTAGAAATCCATTATCACACATTATTTGAAGATTTCTTTTTATCTCATCCTGTTTATATGGAGTTCCACCTGTTTTCTCAACCGCATCTTTAATGAATATCTCTAATGCCGAACGCAAATCAGTTAAGCCATCTTCAACATCACCACGTTCTATTTTGATACTACAATTCTTAATCAATTCTGATGATTTTTTAAATCCAATTTTATCTAACCTTTCTTCAAGTAGAGTCTTTTTATATTCAGATATTGCACTTGGTTTTTCGATTATCTTAGCACCGAGGCCTAACATCACTTCTTTTATGAACTGTTTATTGGTTTCGATTATGTTGCTGTATTCAAAATCTTCAACTCTAGGTTTGAAACCCAACTGTCTTATTTTGAAGAGTTTGACCGGTTCAGAGCGAATATTTATAATGAAACCATGTCTGGACTTAATTTTTTGTGGGACGATACATAAGTTTACTCTAAATGGCGAGTCATTTCTCTTTATTTTAAAATTTCGGAAATAATTCTCGTCCCCTTTCTTTTCTTCACTTAGCAGATTTAGTTTATCCATTATCCTGAGATGAAGAGGCAGGTCAATGGGTTTTTGAAATATCAAAAAATTCATTTCAAGGAAATTATCTTTAAACATAGACATAGAAGTTTCTAGATAACCTTTTTTCAACATAATAGCTTTAACAGAATACTTTAACATATTTAATGAAGCGGAATCTGTGTTTGCCAGCAAAAAACACTTACCTTCTACTATTAAACTTTCTACATTTACCATAAACATCAAATAATTACATCTTTTCCGGAGCTTCCATTCCCAGAAGGTAGAGCGCGTTCTTCAGAACCGTGCGCACGGCCTCGACCAGGACGAGCCGCGCGTTCTTCAGCTCCTCGTCGGCCTTCAGGACGGGCAGGCTTTCGTAGAAGTCGTTGAACGCGATGGCAAGCTTCGTAGCGTATCCCGCCACCACGTGCGGGTGCATGGCCTCGGCAGCCGTTGCTATGGCGTCGGGGAACTCGTTCAGCAGCTTTATGAGCTCAAGCTCCTTGGCATCCTTCAGCATGCCTATGCTGCGTATCATGCCCTTTATCGGCGCGGCTATCTTCTCGCGCCGCTTCGTGCCCCTCGCCTTGGACAGTATGGAACATGCCCTCGTGTACGCGTACTGCAGGTAGGGGCCGCTGTTCTCGTCGAGGCTTGACGCCCTGTGCGGGTCGAATATTATGACCTTGTCCGGCCCTGTGTTCAGCATCCAGAACTTTATCGCGCCAAGCCCCACCTGCTCGGCTATCTTCCTGGCCTGCTTCTTTTTCAGGCCTGGGTTCTTTTTCCTGCACTCGTTCTCCGCAAGCCTTACCATCTCGTCGCGCAAGTCGTCGTAGAGCACGACGTTGCCCTCCCTTGACTTCATCTTGCCTGTCGGCAGGTTTACGAGCTCATAGGAAAGATGAACCTCCCTGCCTGCTGCGGGGGACTTCGCCAGCTCAAGCGTCCTGAACAGCTGTTGGAAATAGTGCTTCTGCTCGGAACCGACGACGTGGACTATCCTGTCCGGCTTGTGCTCCCTCAGCTGTAGCTCTGCAAGCGCAATGTCCTTGGCGGAATACAGGGGGTTGCCTTCCTTTGTCAGCAGGACAACGACGCCAAGCCCTTCCTTTTCGAGGTCAACTATAATGGCGCCGTCGCTCTTCTTTGCAATCTTCTTGGCAAGAAGCCCCCTTGCCGCCTTGGTGCCCGGCTTCTCCACCTCGCTCTCGAAATAAAGCCTGTTGAACTTCACCCCGAAGTCCTTGTAGATATCCTTGAAGTAGCCGAGGCTCCAGCTCCTCGTCTTCTTCCATGCGGCGGCGACCTTCTTGTCCCTCGCATACAGCTTGATGTTTATTTCCTCGACTTCCTCCTCGACCTTCCCGCTCGCGCTGGACTTCGCACTGGCTTCCGCGTAAACCCCCCCAAGCCATCGGCCCCTGTCCTTCTTCGGCGCCTTGCCCTTGTGCAGCTTCATGAAGCCCCAGAGGCACTTCGCCACGTGCGGGCCGATGTCGCCCTGGTAATTGGCGCGCACCACCTTGTAGCCCGCCGCTTCGAGTATCCTTGACAGCGATTCGCCGTAGCTTATGTTCCTCACATGGCCTATGTGGAACGCCTTGTGCGTGTTCGCGTGGCAGAATTCCACCATGAGCTTGCCCCTGCCGCCTGCCGCCCGTCCGAAATCCTTACCCTTGTCGGCTATCTGCTGCAGCACTGCTATGTTCATCCTGTCCCAGTTCGCGTAGAAGTTGACGTATGGGCCCATGGCCGCGGCTTCCCTTATTAAACCGGAGGGTCTTATCCTTCCGGCTATGTCCCTTGCTATGATGCGAGGGTCCTTGTGCTGGCTCTTTGCCAGAAGGAAGCATGGCAACGCGAGGTCGGCGCCTATGTTGCTTGGCGGCTTTTCGAGCAGCTCGTCTATCTCGCCGCGCGGTATCTTTGCGGAAACGGACAGAGCATCAATAACCTCGTACCTGAACTTGCTGCTCGGCGACATGGCAACCGCTCCCAGAAATCCCGATTATTATTGTATGGTCGGTTAATAAGGATTGATTAGCCCCGGGCGGATTCGAACCGCCGTCGCCGACTGTCTTCTTCATCGGCCGTGAAAGCTGGACATGGACACAGCCCATGTCTATTTACTTCGGCCATCAAATCTTTGGATGAATCCAAAGGCCGGCATACTTAGTCCGTTTTCCGTAAACGCTTTTTCAGCAAGTTCCCGGAAAAGGGTTTGACCACTGTACTACGGGGCTGATTTAGCCAAACTCGCCTGTATATTTTGTTGAATGCGAGGGATTAAATTATAGTAATGCTTCAACAATACCGCTTAAATTGCTTTCTGCCAAATGGGGGTATGGCCAATTATCCTACAGAATGCAGGATAGGCAGCTTGGTTCTGAGCCCGCCTTGGACGAATGCGTCGGGCTTCCTCGCAACACCCCCAGCTTTCAGCCGTTTCTCGACGTATCGAACGGGTGGTGTGGTCAGCAAGACCATAATGAAGGATGAAAGGAACGGGCACGAATCTCCGGTATTCGTGGAGGGCAAAGATGGCTCGTTTTATAACGCCGTCGGTATGTCAGGCCAAGGGATTGACAAATATTGTGGAGAGATGAAATCATATTATCCCCTGAGGAATGGGAAGGTCATGATAACTTCTGTTGCTAGTGATAAATCCCCCCATGAATTGATTGAAATCACATTGAAGGCAGCCGAGGTATCTGATGCCATAGAAGCAAATTACGGCTGTCCCAACGTTGAGAACGGAATGATTGTGGGGCAGAAGCCTGAACTCACTTTCATATACACTTCAAATTTGAAGAATGTGCTGGGCAACAAGCCGCTTTTTGTGAAACTCACGCCGAATATTAATGACATAGTGCTGCCGGCGCGCGCAGCCGCTGATGCCGGAGCTGACGCGCTGGTCATTGCAAATACATACGCTGGTAAATACATCAATCCGCATACGGGCGAGCCGCATCTGACATTCAAGAAGGGTGGCGGCTTGTCCGGCAGGGACATATTCGGGCGTACATTATCTTTAATTGAAAATGTGGCAGAGATGAGGGACAAATGCCTCTTCGGATTCAAGATTGGAGCTGTAGGAGGCATAGATGATTCAGAAAAGATTAAAAAATACTTTGAAGCCGGCGCGGATTTCGTGCAGTTCGGCACGCACCTGTTCTTGGATAGACCCATGGAGATAGGAAGGGAAGGCATCGAGACTGTCCAGCAGTTCCTTGCAAGGATGGAGAAGGAGATTTATGAAATTGCAGTATAACCACAGCCCGATGAGAATAGTCCGAATCTGGGAGCAGTGTGAAGGTACAAAAACATTTGAGTTCGATGGCAAAGTTGATGCGAAGGCAGGCCAGTTCGTGATGGCACTGGCACCCGGCGTCAGCGAGAACCCGTTCACGGTTGCCTATGACAATCCTCTGAGAATTACTGTGAAAGCTAGAGGTGAGGATGACGGCAAAAATAGCTTCACCAACCATCTCTTCGGGATGCAGGAAGGCGACGCGCTACAGATAACGGGGCCAATGGGCAACGGCTACACGGACTTGATTGAAATCAATGGGAAACACCACCATGAAATCTATGTAATCACCGGAGGCTGCGGCGCGGCAGGACTGCCTCTCCTGGACAAGGAGATGGGGGAGGTCAATAAGCGCCTGTTCTATATCGCCGGTGCAAGAACTCTGGGCGCTGTTCCCAATGATATATTCGAACTCGAAAACTACCATAGGATTTTAATTACAACCGAAGACGGCAGCTTCGGCAAGAAAGGCACAGTTGCGGATGCCATAGATGAAGTTGACTTTGAGCCGCAATCTCAGGCAATAATATGCGGGCCTAGAGGAATGATAACCTCCCTTGCAGCTAAACTTTACAAGCACATGAAACCCGCTGACATAATAGTTTCCATCGAACCCTACATGAAATGTGGCAGGGGTGTTTGCGGCTCGTGTGAGGTTGGTGGGTATCATGCATGCACAGACGGCCCGAATTTCAGGTATTCGGACTTTTTAACCGCATCTGATTTCGAGTTTTTCAGGCGCAGAAAAAGCGGGGTTTTGGAGCCGCTCTAAGCCCCGTTGTTCTCGTGTTCCCTGATTCCCTTTTGGGTCGCCACGTAGCACGTGCCGAGCGACTCGACCCTGTCGATGTAGCCCATGTCGATTAGCCGCGCCAGGCCCGTTTCGAGCCCGCCCGTGGCCTTGAACTTCGCTATGAGCTCCTTCTTATTGACCAGAAGTTGCCTGCAAACCATGTCGAAAATCTGCTTCTCAAGCTCGCCTATCATATTTTTCACAGTAGATTTTTCGCTGCGAACGCTTAAATATAGTGATGCCAATTAGTTCCATCAAAATGGAGGTATACCATGCCTATAGTAGGACTTTCGTTCAATTCGGTGGAGGCCAGAAGGAAGTCTTTGCCCAAGGGCGAGATAAAGGTCAATTCCAGCCCCAAGGTCAACGAGATAAGGGAAGTCGACGTGCCCGGCCTGGGCAAGAAGGCTCTCG
>CAZCTG010000013.1:0-14575 GCA_964501695.1 uncultured archaeon
GAGCATGGACGTGCCGCTTGACCCCGGCCTCGGCATAAACCACGTTCTCCTGAGCCACGCGCACCTCGACCACTCGGGCAATATCCCCTCGCTCTACCACCGCGGCTGGAACGGTAGGGTATTTGCGACACCGACGACATTTGAACTGTGCTCGCTGCTGCTGCGCGACTCGCTGAAGGTGCAGAGGATAAAGGGATTCCAGCCGACGTTCAACGCAAACGACATTGCAAAGATGGAGCGCATGAAGATAAACATGCCGTTAAAGCAGAAGAGGATGTTCAAGAGCGCGATTGTCGAGTTCAACGACGCGGGCCATGTGCCCGGCAGCGTGTCGACGCTCGTCGAAACGAACGGCAGGCGCATACTCTATACAGGCGACATAAAGTTCAGCGAAACCAAGCTGACGAACCCGGCGTTCAGCAACTTTGAAGACATAGACGTGCTGATAACAGAGTCCACGTATTCATACAAGGACCACCCGCCGAGGCGGGAAATCACGGACAGGCTTAAGGAGATTATACAGAACGCCGTTCACGGCGGCGGCTTCGCCATACTGCCGAGCTTCGCCGTGGGCAGGACCCAGGAGATGCTGCTGATAGCCAACGAGCTGGACTTCCCCATATACGCGGACGGTATGGGGATAGCGGCGACAAGGGCCATCATGAAAAACCCGAATAGCATCAGGGATTTCAGCGGCCTCAGGGAGGCATTCGGCAGGGCGCACAAAATCAAGAGCAACCGCCAGCGCGAGAACGTCCTTGACGCCCCGGGGGTGATAATAACCACAGCGGGCATGCTCAGCGGCGGGCCGGCAGGCTTCTACATCAAGAAGCTCCACGACCGCGAAGACTGCAGCATGGTGCTTAACGGCTTCCAGATACCAGGCACCCCGGGAAGGACGCTGCTGGACACCGGCAGGTACGTCCACGAGGGCGTCGACATCAAGCCCAAGATGCGCGTGGATTTCCTAGACTTCAGCGCCCATTGCGGCAGGGGTGAGATAATAAGCTTCATCGAGAAGGTCTCGCCCGAAAAGGTATTCCTTGTCCACGGCGAGCGCTCGGACGCGCTCGCGCAGATTCTCAACGGCATGGGCTTCGATGCCGTGGTGCCGAAGAACGGCGACATCGCGAGGATTGACTAGGCGGAAGCCAGATATTCCTTTATGCAGTCCCTTATGGTTTCATAAATCCACCTGAACCTCTTCCCGTCATTCTCCAGAAGAGTTGCCCTGAAGCCATGCGTCTTGCATTCAAAACCAGTAAGCGGCACAACGCAAATGCCTGTTTTCGCCATCAGATAATATGCGAACTTCTTGTCAAGCTCGATGTTTTCAGCTATGCTTTCCACATATTTCTTGATTTTCTCGTTATTTACATCAAGCTTCTGCTTGTCGTTCAGAACTCCGTCCTTGAACGCCAATGTCATGTAGAAAGCGCCTTCCGCCTTGTTTACTATGACACCATCCAGGCCTTTCAGCATGTTGTAAGCGGTTTCGGCCCTTTCAGCAAAAGCACTGTTCCTGTTTGCGTGATATTCTTCATATCTGGGATCTGAAAGAATTTTAGGTATGACATACTGCGGAAGCGTGGTAGAGCAGACCTCAAGCATCTTGTCGTCGACTATGCTCTTTATGTAGGCGGCGAAATTGCCGTCATTCTTGCTGTTGTAGACCTCAATCCAGCCGCACCTCGCACCGGGCCATGGCAGCTCCTTGGATATGCCCTTCATTGATATTCCGCAAACGTCGCCTATGACATCACCGAGAAGCACGGACTTTGTGCCGTTATGCACTATGTTGGCGTATATCTCGTCGCATATGATGAAGAGCCTGTATTCCTTGGCGATGGCAACTATATCTTCCATTATCTCCCTCGGATAGACAGCACCCGTCGGGTTGTTGGGGTTTATTACCGTTATGCATGATATCATAGGGTTGTATTTCACCTTGTTCCTCAGGTCTTCAATGTCCGGCATCCACTGCTTTTCAGGGTTCAGCCTGTAGGTTAGCGGGTAGCTGCCTGCATGCGATGCCTCGGCCGAGGAATGCGTGGAATATGCAGGCGAAGGCCCTATGGCCCTCGCTTCCTTTCTGAGCAGCCCGTAAACCTTGCTTATGGCGTCCCCAAGGCCGTTGAAGAATATGACATCATCCTTGGTTATCATTACCCCTCCGCGCCCGTTTGTCCGCGCGGCTATGAATTCCCTCGTGGCTTCAAGCCCCTTTGTCGGAGAATACGCATATGTAATATCGTCGGACGCAGCACCCCTTACTATTCCCTTTATCCATTCTGGTATCTTCTCTCCCTTGGCCACGGGGTCACCTATATTTTCCCATGTTATGGCAACTCCGAGCTTCTCAAATTCGCGCGCGACATTCACTATTTCGCGTATCTCGTACTTCAACTCGCCCGCGCCCTGCGATAATATGTCGTTCCTCATACCATTCATCTAAAGCTTAAAATCAGCGAATTATATATTGCTATCCGATTGCTATGGCCAAGCCGATAGAAATAGACGGCTCCTACATGGAGGGCGGCGGGCAAATCCTGCGCACAGCAGCAGGGCTTTCTGTCGTGACAGGCAGGTCGTTCCACATAAGCAACATCAGGGCTAACAGGCCGAACCCAGGCCTTCAGGCGCAGCATCTTGCAGGCATAAACGCAGCCGCGGAGCTCTGCGGCGCGGAGCTGGAAGGCGCGGTCATGGGCTCGACAGAGCTGTCGTTCTCACCCGGAAACGATATGAAGGAGTCGCTTGAGATTGACATTGGCACGGCAGGCGCCGTGACGCTCGTGCTGCAGGCGCTAATGCTGCCGCTTTCTGTCGCAAAACACAAGACGCACCTCGATATCAGTGGCGGCACCCACGTCGCGTGGAGCCCGACCACGGGCTACTTCAGGCACGTGTTCTGCGAGAACATCAGGATGATGGGCGTCTCAGTGAAGTCCTGCACGCACGAGTATGGCTTCTACCCCAAGGGCGGGGGCAGGGTGACTGTTGACATCGTACCGGCCCCGAGGCTGAAGCCGCTTGTCCTGGAGAGCAGGGGCAGGTATGTATCCACTGAAGCATGGAGCAACGCGTCGCGCGAGCTTGCAAGGCCAAAGGTTGCGGAGCGCCAGATTGGAGGCGCTAAAATCATGACGAGAATTGACAAGGACAACATCAAATACGTCGAGTCGCAGAGCATAGGCTCCGCCATAACCATAGCCACGAGGTTCAAGGGCTGCCTCTTGGGGGCATCTGCCCTCGGCGAGCGCAGCCTCCCGGCAGAGAAGGTCGGGGAGCAAGCCGCGGCCGAGCTTTCGAGGGCAATATCCACAGGCGCGACCATGGACAGCTACATGGCCGACCAGATACTCCCGTACATGGCCGCAGCCAAAGGCAAATCAGTAATGCTTGCCCCTTCGGCCACGAGCCACATGAAGACGAACATCTGGGTGGCAGAGAAGTTTATCGGCGCCAAGTTCAGCATTGAATATGGCGAGAAGAACGTGATGGTGTCATGCACGGGCTCTGGCTGATGTCTCTTAGTAGTCAATCCCGTCCTTGGCCATTGATGCTTCTCCAAATGCACTGATTTTGAAAACAAAACATCAGCCACAAACAACGCTAAAAGGACGATAAACTGATTTTTTGCAGAAATGTATGAGTTCAACAAAACTACGACATCAGAACTTCTTCAGCACAGATGCATCGGGCTTCTCCAAATCCACGATAATGAATGCATCGCAGCCGGGATTCATTGATATTGTCCTGCCTATTTTCTGTTTCCATACACCCGTGACAGCCCGGGACTCGTGTATGTGGCCGTGCAGCGTCGCGAGCGGCTGCTTCCTTTTTATGAACCCAAGCACAGCCGTGCTGCCTGCATGCGAGCCGTTGTAAAGCATATCTAGGTTTGTGTTGGCGGGCGGGGTGTGGAAGACGAAAATAGTCCTGCCGACGTCGGTCTTAGACGAGAGCTTCCTCAAATCCGCCGCTATCTCATCCTCGCTCCTCTCCCAGTCCTTCAGCATGAAAGGCGTCAGAGCTATGAAGCTGTAGCCCGCCACGCTGAACCTGCCCAGGGAAACCACATTGTTGTGCATGAGCTTCAGCGTGCCGCCGGCATCCGCCTTTTCCAGCAGGTCATGGTTTATGCTGAAGTCGTCATTGCCCATCATGACGAGCACGGGCTTGCCGGCTTTTATGGCGAACTTTTCAAGCCTCGGCACGAAATAATCCTCTAGGAATGCGCGCTGCATACTCATTGCGTCAAAGCCAAGGAATGGCGTCATATCCCCGCCTATCACGAGCGCGCCTATCGCCTTTTTCTCGGTCTCCTTCAGAACCTTTTCATAGAGCCTGGCGTTGCCGTGCAGGTCTGTGGCGTAAACAATCTTCATTGGATAAAGGAATTGCGACCAAACTATTTAAAACTGACATCCGTGTGGTTTTTCCCACGCAAGTGACACACGCGGGTTTTATCGCATGGATTCGATATAGGTTGGCAGGCATGCGACGGATGGCAGTATATCAGACCCATTCACGCCATATTTGAGGAAAATTTCTCTTGGCACAACTCCCGTGCAGACAGCCACAAACTTTACACCGATATCCTCACAGTTTTTGTCATCGATTTGATCTCCTATGTACATTGCTTCTTCAGGTGCCACACTATGCACCTCTAGTGACTTGGTGAGTGGTTCAAATCCCATTGGATGGATTTTTGTGCAATTCTCGCCGACATCGTGGGTGCTGCACAAGAAATGAAAAATATATGGGTGTATGCCAGCATCCTTCACGACCTTTTCGATAGTATTTCTGTTCCTGCCTGTAAGTATGCCACAAACATAATCATTGTCATGAACATATTTCAATGCATCCTTTGCCCCTTCAACAGGAGGGAAAAATGCACCCCTTGGTCTTTTTTCATAGAAAAAATCTGCAAGATTTTTGGCTTTGCCATCCAATTCAGGCCATACGAGACTTATCCAATCTTCAAATGAGCCTCTATAATGTTCTGCAAATACACTACGTTGTTTCATGACGAGCTTTGGTCTCTCTGTTTCATTCCAAAGAGCAACGATATGTTTAAATTCCTCCACGGCTGTGTCAAAGGTCTGAATTAAACAGTCATCCAAATCGAAACCAATAGCTTTTATCATATGGACCAGTCGGGACTTGAACCCGAAACCTCACGCATGCCATGCGCGCGATGTTGGTTGCCTGCAATGCCAATAGTATGTTGCAGCGCATCTACCAATTGATCTACTGGCCCAACTTACTACTGCAGGTCATAGACCTGCAGATTTTATTTGTTAGCCGCTTGTTGATCCTGGCTAATAGCGGCATTTAATTTATTCCTTTCCTATGATTTTTCTAACAAGAGCTTTAATGCTTTCGTCCCTTATCTTTCCCATGTTTGTTTCGTCCCAGAACCCTGCCAATGGCTTCTTGAAGTTGCCTGACTTGTGATAGATGCTTGCCTGCATTATCATTTCAGCCACGTCCAAGTCCCTGACCAGAGAGGCTTCCTTGGATTCCCCTTCGTCAAACTCTTCCCACAGCGAGATTATTTCCTTGGCCGAAGCATCGTCAAGGTTCCTGCACAAATCCTTGATGGTTCTCTTCTCCATTTCTGACTTATCCTTTGCGCTCATCGTGCCCCGCTCTTTCCAGTTCTCCTTGGTTATTATGTCGCCCGTGATGCATTCCGCCATGTCGTGCACGAGCGCCATCCTGACGGCTTTGCCCCTGTCGATGCCTTTGGCGGGAATGACCATGCACATCAATGCCATCATGAAGCTGTGGTCGGCAACGCTTTCCGCGCCGCCGACGCCGCGCTCGACCCAGCCGGTGCGCTTCACTGACTTCAGCTTGCCTGCCGTTTCGAAAAACTTCTCAAGATTCATGCCGCCACCTTCGTACCAATAAGATAGACTGAAATTAATACCAGAGCCCCGCCCACCAGCTGGATAGCCGACAGCGTTTGCCCCAGCCATACAAACGACAGCACAGCCCCGGCCAGAGTTTGCACGACAAGCGATGATGCCAGCACCCATGGCTTGAGCCTTTTGAGACATATCAACCACAGCGGGAAACCGATGACGTTGAAAAGCAAGGACGCAATGGCTATCAATGCAATGTTGTATCCGCTCACCATGAAGGCCGAAAGCGGCAATAGAGCCAGCGCGAGAGCAAGGAACACAGGCAGGGCGCAGACCGCGAATCCGAAATAAAGCTTCAGCGGGTTCGAGTACTTCATCAACCTCGCGGACACGAGGTAGCTGTGGGACAGGAAAACCAATGCAATTATGATGAGAATGTCACCCAGCAGAACCGATTCAAAGACATTCAGGTTGCCGCCCGTGGTGACGAGGAATGCGCCCATGAGCAGCGTTGCAATGAGGAATAGCTTGCTCTTCCTCACCTTCTCCTTGAGCAGCAGCACGCTCCACGCGAAGACGAACGCGGGCTCGAGCTGCACCAAAAATACTGACTTTATCGCAAGCGTCAGGCTGACTCCGAAGACCAGGAGCAAGCCCGAGCCTATGATGAACCGCTCAAGCCACACCTTCAGAAAGTCCTTTCTGCCGCGCGAAAGAATGCTTTTCAGACCTTCACCTGAGAAGAAATGCGCTATTATGACGAGGAACGGTATGGCTATGGCCGTCGATATCGTAGTGTATGCGAACGGGTGCACGGTTTTCGTGACAGCCGACATGATGACTATTGACGGGCCTATGAGCGCGCCCGTGAGTATGCCCAAAAGTAAGTCAAACCTCCCCATGATGGGCCAGGGCAGAATCGAACTGCCAATCTCCGCCTTGTATTCGCCGGCGCGTGGCAAACCACACACCAAGGGCGGCGTCATAGCCGCTAGACCACTGGCCCGCGCGAAACTAGCCGCTTGCTTCACTTAGCTGATGCGGCGGATTCGCCGATGCGCCGACCGGGAATCGAACCCGGATTACAAGCTGTTTCCAATTTGAGCATTTCTGCTCAAGCTCTTTTCCAAAGAGCTTGTGGGAAGCTCGTGTCCTACCGTGAGCCCCTTTAGGTTTTCCGTAAACACTTTTTCGACAAGCTCACCGAAAAGGGTTTACCACTAGACTACCGGCGCTTAGTTATTATCTCTTAGTTTGTTGTTTTTAAGTCTAGAAAGAATGACGCTGGGAAGGGGATTTCCGATGCCCTTTCCGTCAACGCTTTTGCGTTGATGCGCTGGAAAAGGGTTGTTCGAACCCCCGCTTCCTTTCGGAAACAGGTTTAGCAAACTTGCGCACCTTATTCGATTTGCATCGAAAAGGGTTCTGCGCCTTAGACCATTTCCGTTAGAGTTTGGCCACTCTAAACTCGGCCATCCCAGCTTCGTAACTTCTTGTTGCTGCGGGGTTTTATAACCTTGAGGAAGGATGGAAACCGCCATGCAGCACCGTCACATGATTTTTGACCCTCCCCAGCTCAGTTTTATAAGCATTAGGGAACAAAAATGGAATATAATGTTCCTAAGGGGCATATTTAGGATAAAAAACGGGGTGGTATGATGGCAATAAGGATAGCAAGCATTTCTGAACTCTGGGCGAAGGATGTTTTCACCGACAAGGGAAACTACTGCGGAAAGGTCGAGGATCTCGAGTGCGATTTGAGGAGATTCAAGATAAGGTCGCTCATAATCAGGGCGGTCAAGGGTTCCTATCTTTCCAAGATGCTCGGCGGCAAGAAGGGCATGATAGTCCCGTTCCCGATGGTCAACGCGGTCGGGGAAGTGGTGTTAATCAAGCACATAACTACGCCCGCGAGCGAGGAAACCGTCGACATAGGCGAGGACAAGGGCGGGGCCGCAGGGCCTGCGCCCATGCCGGAGTGATTCCTCCGGACAGGATTATGGGCTTGTTTCTGGTTACGAGTATCATGTCCTCCAACCTGCAGCCGCCCTTTCCTCTTTCATAGATGCCGGGTTCTATCGTTATCACCATCCCAGGCTTCAGCAGGCCTTTCACCCTCTCATGGACGCGCGAACCTACCCCGTGGCCGATTCCATGCTTCACCTTATAACCCTTCCTTTTCATCATGGCTTTCCACATCTCGTGGATTTCCTTCAACGTTTTTCCCGGCCTCGTGGCGGCTATGCAGCGCCTTTGCATGGTTACGATTTCGCCATAGATTTTCTTGCGCTTTTTGTCTTCAGGCACGTGCATCCTTGTGACGTCGGAGCACTGGCCGCCGACCTTGAAGCCCACGTCGAAAATCACGGGCTCGTCTTCCCTGACTATCTTTTTCCCCGGCTTGTGGTGGACGAAGCCGGAATTGCTGCCTGAAGCCACGATGGGCCTGAATGAAAGCCCTGCGCCGAGCCTGCGGCCTATCATCGTTATTTCCCTGGCGACGTCCCATTCGCTCCTGCCGAAGGGATTGCCCATCTCCCTAAAAACCCTGCCGGTTATTTCAACGACCTTTTTCGTGTTTTTCAATTCGGCGGCGGTCTTTGGCCTTGTCAGAAGATATGCTCCTTTCTTGGGATGCATGATGATTATTGCGCGAGTCCCATAAAATCTTTAATCCTTTCAAAACAAAACATATCCATGCTAAGGATAAAGTTCGGCGAGATGCTGTCGGACAGCAACTCGCTTGAAGGCGTAGCGAAGCAGATAAACAATGGAGCCATACTCATATATCCTACTGACACCGTTTATGGCATAGGCTGCAATGCCGAGGATGCCAGGGCCGTGAAAAAGCTCAGGCAGATAAAAGGCGCCGACCACCCGTTCTCAATCATCGCGCCCTCAAAGGCATGGATACAGGAAAACCTAAAAGTGAACTTCCCCGAATTTCTTGAAAAGCTGCCGGGTCCGCTCACGCTGATAATGGCAAAGAAAGGCAGGCTGCTTGACGCCGCCGCGGCAGGCTTCACCCTTGGCGTGCGGATTCCCGACCATCCCATAATGAAGCTTATAGAAAAGGCGGGCGCGCCTTTCATAACCACTTCGGCAAATCTCTCAGGCCGGCCCGCTCCCGCAAGCCCGCCGGACATTCCAAGGGAACTCGAGAGGCAGGTGGACTTCGTCATCGATGGCGGGACGCTGCCAGGGAAGCCCTCAAGGATAATCGACCTCACAGGCAGGGAGCCCGTCGTGCTGAGGGAATAAATCACGCCAGGAGCAGGATTCTCGTTCCGTTTTCCGTCAATGCTTTTGTGTTGATGCATCGGAAAAGGGTTGTTCGAACCTACATGTCCTTTCGGACGCACGCTTTCTTATCCTCATCACCTGTCATATCACTGACAGCGCGTGTTGCTCTTCACTTCCGCCGATATCCGAGTCAAGCCATTCGCGGATTTCTCCACGAGTTATCATTGGACTCAAGGCGTGTGCGTTACCATTCCGCCATCCTGGCACTAAAGTAAGATTGCAGCGACGTATTTAAACGCTTGACAGTAGAGAAGGCATTATTTGCCGAACTTCCTCTTCTGACTGTAATACCATTTCATTATCCTGTCGAATTCTCCCTTGGTGAAATCAGGCCACATGGTTTTTGAGAAGTAGATTTCCGCGTATCCGGCCTGATAGAGCATGAAGTTTGAAAGCCTGCACTGGTCGCCGGTCCTTATTATGAGGTCAAGCGGTTCTTTCACCATCAGGAACCTGTCGATTGCGCCCATTGGCTTTTTGGCAACTTTCCTTATTGCATTGCTGATCTCAAATTTAGAGCCATATGCGAGCAAAAAATTGAGCACGTATCTCGAGTATTGTTTGGTTGAATCTGCAACCTCTTTGACTATGTCTTTAAGGTCTGGGTCCCATATCTTGTCATTGCCTACTATTCTGACGCGGATTCCGTTTTCCTTTATTGCGGCGTCATTCAAAAGTTCCTTGAAGCTTCTTTTGTAGAGACTCCATAGCTCTTTGACTTCCTTCTCAGACCTCGTAAGATTGTCGCTGGAAAGCCCAAACACGGAAACCCTTTTCACTTCAGGATACTCAAGGCACCAGTCCATGAACTCCCTTATTTTCTTGGCGCCGTCGCGGTGGCCTTCCCACGCTTTCCTGCCGGATCTGGTCGCATACCTCCTGTTGCCGTCGGGTATGAGGCCTATGTGCACACCTTGGCCCCTTTTTACATAATCGTCCGTCATTCTACCCACCTGCCATCTGTATGCAACATGCTTTAGTTACTGCATATCTGGCAGTCTTGTTTGTTTTCATGCTATCCGCCTGCCAGCTCTTCAAGCCGCTCTATGCGCTTCTGTATGGGCGGATGCGTGCTGAACAGGCCGGTGAACCAGTCGCTGCGGAACGGGTTCACTATCCACATGTTGGCTGTCGCGCTTGAGCCGCGCATCGGGCTCCTTTCGCTCATGTCGGATATCTTCCTAAGGGCTGATGCGAGCGCCCTGGGCTTCTTCGTCAGCAGCGCGCCTGTCCTGTCGGCGCCGTATTCCCTGCCCCTCGATATGGCGAGCCTGACTAGCAGGACGGCAAGCGGCGCGAAGACTGCTATGAGCACGATGGCTATAATGTTTGCCTGGCCCTCCCTGTTCCTTGAGAACATCATGAAATAGCCTATCTGCGCAAGGAAGGCGACCGCGCCGCCTATAGTCGCGGCAAGCGTGGCGACAAGCATGTCATGGTTCTTTATGTGCGACACCTCGTGCCCCAAAACCCCCTCTATCTCGTCGTCCTTGAGCGCGAGCAGGCCCTTGGTCACCGCGATGGCCGAATGCTTCGTGTTCCTGCCAGTTGCGAAGGCGTTGGGCACGTTGTTGTCGACTTCATAGAGCTTCGGAACAGGAATCTTGGCTTCCCTCGCAATACCACCAAGGATTGCCTTCAGCCTGCTGTTGTCGCTGGGCTTTGCCCTGTACATGCCCAGCACAATTCTGTCCGAAAACCAGTAAGTTCCAAGATTCAGCGCCAGCGCAAGCACGAACGCCAAGGTCATGCCGATTGTGCCGCCTATCAGGAAGCCCACGACTAAGAATATCGCGAACAGGACACCCATCAGCAATGCGGTGTTAAACATAACATCAACCTCAATCCTCAATCACTTTTTTCTTTTTAAGCGTTGTGAATATCTCGTCGGCTACCGCGTCAGCCGTCTTTCCCGTGGTGTCGAATTCCAGCATCTTCCTGCCGCGCTCCATGGCCTCGGACTTGCAGACTTCCATTATCTCGGAAAGCACGTTCTCCTCTATCTTCTTTGGCTTCCAGCCCTTCTTCTTAAGGCGCTCCCTTAGCTCCCCCGGGTTCGCCCTGAGTATGACCGCCCAGTCACAGTTCATGTCATGGGCGTAATGCGATTCCGCTATTATGTTGTGCATTTCCGCGCTCCTGTCCAGCTCGGCCCTGACCTTGTCCTCGTCCACTATGCGGCATTCCCTTTCCTCGTCATAGCCCGCATACAGTTCCTTGCTCTCGGCAAGGTCGTTGAGCGACACGCACATCCATCCGAGCTTCTTCGAAAGGGCCTTGGCGACCTCGGTCTTGCCCGTCCCGGGGGTGCCGGAAATGCATATCACGGTCATGGAAATGATTTGAAAAGCGGATTTAAAAGCTCTGTCTGCAAGGATGAAATATTCAGAGAAAGCAGATTTAAATAAAGTTCACCCTATTTTAGTATGACTTCAGAACAGCTGGTCTGGACAGAGAAGTACAGGCCCACGACGCTTTCGGATGTTATAGACCAGAAGCACGTTGCCGAGCGGCTCAAGGCTTGGGCCAAGTCAGGCAACGTACCAAACATGATGTTTGCGGGGCCGGCCGGCGTAGGAAAGACCACGATGGCAATCTGCCTGGCGCGCGACCTCTTCAAGGAGCATTGGAAGGAGAACTTCCAGGAGACCAACGCCAGCGACGAGCGCGGCATAGACGTGGTGCGCGGCAGGATAAAAGACTTCGCCATGATGAAGCCGCTCGGCGCTGACTTCAAGATAGTATTCCTCGACGAGGCGGACGCGTTGACACCCGAGGCGCAGCAGGCGCTCAGGAGGACGATAGAGAAATTCTCGTCCGTGTGCCGGTTCATACTGAGTTGCAACTATTCGAGCCGAATCATAGAGCCCATCCAGAGCCGCTGCGCGGTCTTCAGGTTCCACGGCTTCGGAAAGGAGCACGTGAAGGAATATCTCAGCAGGATTGTGAAGGGCGAGAAGCTTGAAGCCGGCGAGGGAGGGCTTGACGCCATATTCGATGTTTCGGAAGGCGACCTTAGGAAGGCGACCAACATACTGCAGACTGCCGCGGCCATGGGCAAGATAACGCGCGATGTTGTATATGAGGTTGTTTCGCAGGCAAGGCCGGGCGACGTGGAGAAGATGTTGAAGCTTGCCGTCGGCGGCAGCTTCGCTGACGCGCGAAAGCTGCTGTTGGACATGCTTTTCAGGCAGGGGCTGGGCGGCGACGATATCATACGTGAGATGCACAGGCAGCTGTTCAACCTCGGCGTAAGCGAGCATGAGAAAACCAAGCTCCTTGAAAAAATAGGCGAATTCGAGTTCCGCCTCAATCAGGGAGGCTCTGACGACATCCAGCTCGAGGCGCTGCTGGCGCAGTTTGGCGCGGCAAAGAGGAAATGATTATATACCAGCTAACATAATTCTAACAAAAGTTGATGCTATGAAAGCCATATTTCTCGGCCCGCCGGGAGTGGGCAAAGGCACTTATGCATCGCGCATATCGCCGCAGCTGGGCATAGCGCACATTTCCACAGGCGATTTGCTGCGCGCTGAGATGAAAAAGAACACGGAACTCGGCAGGAAGGCGAAAGGGTTCATCGACAAGGGCAAGCTCGTGCCTGACCGGCTTGTGATTGACATGCTGCTCAAAAGGCTGGAAGAGAAGGACTGCGCCAAGGGATTCATACTGGACGGTTTCCCGCGCACTGTCCCGCAGGCCGAGGCGCTTGGCAGGGCGCTGGATATTGACGTCATCATCAACCTCGTGCTGCGCGACGACTTCCTCATAGATAAAATTTCAGCAAGGAGGCAGTGCAGGAACTGCGGGAGCATATACAACCTTGCCGACATAAACAGGGACGGCATAAAGATGCCGCCCATCCTGCCGAAGAAGGAAGGCATCTGCGACAAGTGCGGCGGCGAATTATACCAGCGCGACGACGACAAGGTTGAAACCGTGAGGCAACGATTGGATGTATACAAGAAGCAGACCGCGCCTTTGATAGAGTTCTACAGGAAGAGGGGCATGCTCAAGGAAATCAAAGTCATAGGCGGGCCTGAGATAATGGTGCCTATTGTTATAAAAGCCATGAAGGGAAAACAATCATATACACATTAGGGAATCAACAATCTTTTTTATGTCGCCGAAAACTTCGTCTCTGTCCCTATTGCCGTCTATAATGTGAATGTTTTTGCAGTAGTTCTTCAAAGAAAGGTAGTTTTTGCGCACGGTTATGCTGCTCTCCAAATCCTCAAAAAGCTCGCGCCCATGTCTTGAATGTTTTATCCTCTCAAGGCATGTTTCTGGTTCTGTGTCTATTATGAAAGTCAAGTCGGGCTTCCTGAATCTTGAGTTTATAAGCTTGAGAAATTCAATGTCAGCATTCAACCCGCCAAACGCAAGGGATGAGAAGATATACCTGTCGCATATTACAATCTTGCCCATCTTTATTGCAGGCTCTATTTCAACCTTAAGATGATGCGAGCGGTCCGCCGCAAAAAGCATCTGTAATGCAAGCGGGTCAATCATCCATTCTTTTCTTAGGGATGATTTGATAAGCCCGCCTATAAGACCTTCGGTTTGTTCCTTTGTCAGAACCACATCAATGTTTTTTGATTTTATGTATTCATGGAGCATCCTTGCCTGTGTGGAAAGTCCAGAGCCATCCAATCCTTCCATCGCAATCAGTTTGCCTTCTAACATTGCATCACCACGGTTCCTTCTTAACCTTAAGCAGGAATCCGACGCCGTTTGCAACCAGATGCAGCACGGGCGTAAGCACGAACAGCAGCACGAACCAGCCAGCCTCCAGCGCGACAAAGCCGAATAAACATGCAAACACGAACGCGCCGATTACGAAGTCCTCCTGGTCGAGCAGCGGCGCAGGCCGCCCCCTCTCGATGCCGCACCTGCGCTTGACGAAGGCGCCGCACATGTCGCCGAAGAGCGCGCCGAAGCCGAGAATCAACCCGAGCAGCAGCGACATGGGCACGATGTTCAAGGGCTGCGGCGACAAGCCCCACGGCAAGAAAGGATAAGCAAGCTGCTCGACGAGTCCTATCATGCCACCGACAATTATGCCGCCGATGAGACCTTCCCAGGTCTTGCCCGCGCCGAGGACTGGCTGCTTCCTGAAGGCCCTGCCGCCGTCTATCATGTGCTTGCCCCTGAATAGCGGCGCGAGACCGTTGGCTGCGTAGGCCGGGATGATAAACCAGATTGCCTCCACGAGCGTGAATATGTCGAAGACCATGGCGTTCACTTATTATGGACTGGCGGGGATATTCAGCTTTGCCGGATGCGCCTGCGAGCGTATCGAGCAGCGCGTTTGAACCCCGAACCTCTTGCATGCGAGGCAAGCGATCTTTAACGCCAAGGAAGCGGTTAGCTCCTTTCTGCTAAAGCTCTTTATT
>CAZCTG010000014.1:0-13837 GCA_964501695.1 uncultured archaeon
GGCCCGAGCTCATATGCACGTGCGCCATGGTCATATTCAACCCCGACGACAAGCGCTACAAGAAGCTGGAGGGCAAGACAGCCGTAACGCCCGTGTTCGGGAAGGAAGTGCCGATAAGGGCGCATCCGATGGCCCAGATGGACAAGGGCACGGGCCTTGAGATGATGTGCTCGGCGGGCGACCTCAATGACATACGCTTCTTCCGCGAGATGAAGCTGGAGCCTGTCATAGCGATAGAGAAGGACGGCACGATGAACAGGCATGCGGGCGTGCTGGAAGGGCTCCACGTCAAGCAGGCGCGGCAAAGGATGATAGAAATGCTGAAGGAGAACGGCCTGCTTGTCAAGCAGGCCCAGGTCGTCCATCGCGCGCCTGTATGCGAGCGCAGCAAGGACGACATAGAGTTCATAGCCATGCCCGAATACTACCTGAAGCAGCTTGGCTTCAGGGACAAGATGCTGAAATTCGCGAAGGAAATCAATTTCTTCGCGCCTGCCAGCAGGCAGATATTCGTAGATTGGATAAACTCGCTCAGCATGGACTGGCCGATATCGAGGCGCAGATTCTACGCCACGGAAATACCGTTGTGGCACTGCAGGAAGTGCGGCGAAGCCATAGTACCTCCAAAAGGGAAATATTACCAGCCGTGGAAGGAAGGGCCGCCGAAGGAAGCGCTGAAGAGCGGCGCATGCCCGAAGTGCGGCTCAAAGGAGTTCAGGGGCGAGGAGCGCGTGTTCGACACGTGGTTCGACAGCAGCATATCGCCGCTGTGGATACTGGGCTATGAAAGGCAACCGGGATTCTTCGCCAAGCACATGCCGTGCTCCCTGCGGCCGCAGGGCAAGGAAATCATAAGGACATGGCTTTACTACACCGTGCTGAAGGACTACCTGCTCACGGGAAGGCTCATCTTCAGGGACGTCTGGATAAATTACCACATCGTTGACGAGAAAGGCAACAAGATGAGCAAGAGCAAGGGCAACATCATCGACCCTAAGGATGTGCTGGACAGGTTCGGCGCCGAGCCGTTCAGGCTTTGGGCAGCGGCCGAGGGCAACCTCGAAAGGAAGGATTTCAAGTGCTCGTTCGAGCGCATTCAGGGCATGGAGAAGACGCTGACCAAGATGTGGAACGTCGCGCGTTTCATTTCGATGTTTCCAGACCCGAGGAAAGGAGGGCCAAAAAATCGCGAACCATGTTCGCGAGATTCGCAAACGAAGTTTGCGAAAAGACTTGAGCCGCTCGACGAGTGGATACTCCACGAGGTTTCGGAGCTCGCGAAATATTCGAGGAAACGCTTTGAAAGATACGACTTCCACAACCCTGTCGCGCGCGCCAAGAACTTCATATGGGAGACGTTCGCCTCGCATTACATTGAGCTGGCGAAGAACCGCGCTTACAACCAAGAGAACAAATTCTCGCTCGCCCAGCAGGCGAGCGCGCTGTACGCATTGCATGAATGTCTCTATATGCTGCTGAAGCTGCTCGCACCCGTTCTGCCATTCATAACAGAAAGCCTTTACAGGCAGCTCACGGGAAAGGACATCCACGCCGAGCAGTTTCCCGAGCCCGTAAAGTCCAAGAAGCAGCCGTTCTCTGCGGCAGAGCTCATGGAACTCAACGGCGTCGTCTGGAAGGCGAAGAAGGACGCGGGCAAGAGCCTGAAGGACGGGCTGAAGCTCCTCGTAATTCCTGAGAAGTTCAAGCCGATAGAAGCCGACCTGAAACTGGCGCACCGCGCGGAGAAAGTGGAATACGGCAAGGCTGTTAAGGTAGAATTCTAATTATTTGCATGTCTTACGAAGAGTTGAACAGGCTCAAGTGGACTGGGAAACTGCCAGGCGCCAAGATAACCATAATCCATCGCGGCGCGCCAGATAACCAGAAGCTTGTCCTCGGCGGAAACATCACTGAAATCAAGAAAGGTCATTTCATGTGCCTTGATGATGAAACAGGAAATGAAACTTACATTCCCATGCACAGGGTATTGAGCATAGAGCTGGAGGGCAAGATACTATGGCGGAAGCGCGGCAGATGAGGTTCTGGGAGATTGATGCCGCGCGCGGCATAGCGGTATTGATGATGATAGCCTTCCACTTCCTGTTCGACCTCAATTACTTCGCAGGCTTCAGCATCTTGCTGGCTTCAGGCTTCTGGCTGGTTTTTGCAAGGATTACGCTGATAATCTTCCTCTTGCTCGTCGGCATTTCTCTCAGCATAAGTTATTCCAGAGCAAAGGGCGTGCTTGATGCAAAGGGAATAATGAAAAAATATGTGAAGCGCGGGCTAAAAATTTTCGCATACGGGCTCATAATCACGGCAATAACATTCCTCGCATTCCCAGGCAGCATCATCTGGTTCGGGGTGCTGCACTGCATCGGCATTTCCATAATCTTGGCGATTCCATTGCTGTGGTTCAAAAAGCTGAATCTAATTATAGGTTTGGCTGCCATGTTATTGGGGCTGCTGCTTTTCACCCAGACCTTCGGTTTCCCGTGGCTTCTCTGGCTCGGCCTGATGCCGCCGAACTTCTACACGTTCGACTATGTGCCGCTGCTGCCGTGGTTCGGCGTCGTGCTGCTCGGCCTGTTCCTTGGAAAGATGCTCTGCGAGAAAAGAACGCCCGGAAAAACTCCAGCCGCCTCAAAGCCGTTCTGCTTACTTGGGAGGCATTCTCTGCTTATCTACCTGCTGCACCAGCCCGTGCTTGTGGGATTGCTGCTTCTCGTTTTTTAACCAACAAAAAGAATATTGATATAAATAAACACACCGCATTAGCAGAATAGACAAGCGGTTATTATGTTCGAAGTGGTATTCCTCGGGACGGGCTCGGGCATACCGAGCAGGCGCAGGAACCACGCCGCAATCTGGATAAGGCACGAAGGTGAGTGCCTGCTCTGGGACTGCGGCGAAGGCACGCAGAGACAGCTGCTGCACGCAGGGCTGAACTTCATGAAAATAGACAGAATTTTCATAACCCACTGGCACGCCGACCACTGGGCGGGGCTGATAGGCCTGATACAGACCATGAACCTGGAAAAGAGGAAGAAGCCGCTGCACATCTATGCGCCTGAGGCCGAGCGGTTCGTCGGCGACCTGCTCGACATGGACTACTGGGGGCCGAGATTCAGGATTGTCCCTGTCGACGTGCCGTCCGAAGGCAAGGAGATAACAAGGCTTTATGAAGCCGAGAATTTCACGGTCAGTTCCACCCCGGTCAGGCATACAGTGCCGGCTGCCGCATACAGCGTTAAGGAAAAGGACAGATGGAATGTTGACTTGGAGAAAGGCAGGAAGTTCGGGCTCAAGCAGGGCCCGCTTGTCGGCAGGCTGAAGGAACAGGGCAAGGTCATGGTAAAGGGCGTCGAGGTCACGATGAAGGACGTGGGCGTGCTGAAGCGCGGTGCAAAGATAACCTATTCAGGCGACACCAAGCCCTGCGCCGCGCTGCTCGCGCTGGCCAAGGACTCCGACCTGCTCATACACGACGCAACGTTCGCCGAGGATGACGAGAACAAGATGCACACAGGCGCGACCGACGCGGCGGAGGTCGCGAAGCAAGCCACGGTCAAGCTACTGGCGCTCACGCACTTCTCGCGCCGCTATCTTGACATGAAGCCCATAGAGAAGGAGGCGCGCGCCATCTTTCCCAACACGAAGATAGCCGAGGATTTTCTGAAACTCGAAGTGAGGGCTGATTAAACTGTTGAACTATTTATAAAAATTTTGCAAAGCTTTATATATCAGGAAATGTTATCATGAAATAGTAATGATAAATTAAATGCCGCCATGAACCAGAGGCAACAAGCGGCTTCGGAAATAAAACCATGGCGATGATTATGGGTATGTTCTCATTCATAACGAACAGGACCCTTGCCAGCAAGGCGGGCAGGGAAGACGCGGGCAGGCTGAAGGCGTTCGTCAAGGCAGGCAGCGCCACCCTCGAGGGCGAATACACGTGTCCCGAGTGCGGAAAGAGCGGAAAGATAAGCCAGGCGTTCAAGCGCCCGCTGGTGATAAAGTGCGGCGGCTGCGGCGAAACCCTCAAGCTGCCGCGCCTCAAGGACGAGATAAAGAGGGAAAAGAGGAAAGGACTCTGAGCTGGGGCATTGCTTTTAACAACCCGCCACAAATAATAATGCATGAGGCTGTTCTCATTCGTGAAGCTGAAGCCGTCCCTGTTTGGATTCAAATTCCAGCTCAAATACATCTATGAAATACTCCCCGTGGTGATAGGCGTCAGCATCCTGCTGTTCAACTTCTATTTCATCCAGCCTCTGCTGCCCGCCATTGTGCCCATGGTCAATGTCGTGGGCGGGCTGATAGCATTCGTGCCGCCGACGCTTTTCTTCTATTCAAGGTACAAGGCAGGCAAGCAGATAGAGCAGCAGTTCGTCCTTTTCATAGAGGACCTCACGCAGAGCATCAACTCCGGCATGACGCTGCCCATGGCCATAAAATACTGCTCGAAAAGGAACTACTTCTCGCTTTCACCGTACGTGAACGAGCTGGCGGCGCAGGTGGATTGGGGGATACCGTTCAGGAAGGCTCTGACCACATTCGCGAAGAACGTGAAGTCAAAGCCCATCCGCAGGTCAGTGACGACGATAATACAGACTTACAACATGGGCGGCAAGGTTTCAGACACGCTGGATGCCGTGGGCAAGTCGCTCGTGGAGATAGGCAAGATAAAGGATGAAAGGACGGCATCCGTCCACTCGCAAATAGTCACTTCATACCTGCTTTATTTCGTCTTCATCTTCATACTCATCATATTGCAGACGTTCCTCATACCTGCCCTGAGCATGCCCGAAATTCCGGGCATGGCAATAAGCGCGCCGACGGCAGGCAGGACAGGCGAGGCCTATTCATCGGGATTCATAAACTTCATCATAGTGCAGGGATTCTTCGCAGGACTCGCCACGGGAAAGATGGCCGAAGGCTCCATAATAGCAGGGTTCAAGCATTCAATACTGCTGATAACCACGGGCTACACGCTGTTCTCGTTCACGTCGCAGTTCCAGGTGAAGCTGTTCTGAATGAGTTTCAACTGTTTTAATGGCGGTTATTTTATATACAAAGCAGGCGTAATATACAACATAAGATGGTACAATGGGCAACAGGAAGGGCATTTCTCCGGTGATAGCCACCATACTGCTCATAGCCGTGGCGATATCCGTGGGCATAATGGTGACCACTTGGATAACGCACTGGGTTGTCACCCAGACAGGCTCGGAATCCATACAGTGCGCGGTGAACACGAACTACATAATCGACAGCGCCGAATTCAACAAGAGCACGGCGTTGAACAACACCCTTCTAATCAAGATAACCAACAAGGGTACGGAGAAGATATACGGTTTCGGGGCGTTCCTGGACAACGGCACGTACATACTGTCGCTGAACTCGAGCAGCAACCTCATCGACCAGGGCGGGATAAGCTCCACGAACAAGCTCAACCAGGAGTCTTCCGCCTACATAAAGATAAACCTCACCAACACAACGGCCGGCTACACCGCTTTGGGATGCGCCCTCTCAACGCTGAAGATAACGAATGACGCCTGCCCTTCGATTTCAGCAAGCACAACAACCATAACAAAGAACTGCTGATGTCAAGCATGAGCATAGGGCCGCATACCAGATGTTTGACAGAGGTGCAATGTCCAGCGCATTTATGCATGCTGATTTATAAGAAAGCCGAGGTAAGAGATAAGTGATTAGGATGATGCTGAAAGGCATATCACCGCTTGTTGCAACCATAATGCTGATAGCGTTCACTCTTATCATAGCGGGCATAATATCGGCTTTCGTGGTGAACTTCACCGAAACGCAGCAGATGCAGATAAAGAGCTGCGTGGACGCAAAGGTGCTGCTGCAGCGCGCCGTTTATGACCCCGCCACGAGAAACCTCACGCTGACAATCTACAACTATGGAAGGGTTGACCTCAGGTTCAACGCGATACTTTCATATTCCGACACGACAGCGCACAAGACCAACGCCACCCAGATATACAACATGAGCATGGACGTGCCGGCGGTGCAGGGCAAGAACATAGCGGTTTTTGATGTGTCCGATGTTGAAACAGACCTTGACACCGTGACTATAAGGTCGACCCGCTGCGACAAGCCATGCGTTGAGTGCCCGGGCGCGCAGGACTTCCTGAGGTACACGGACATCAAGGGCCTCGGATATACCTAGTTTTTAACCCACTAATCCCAATAATTTTTATGCCATTGAAACAGGTCGTAGCAGTGCGCGCGGACCTCAAGCTCGGGAAGGGCAAGCTTGCCGCGCAGGTCGCGCACGCGTCGCTTGGCGCCTACAGGTATGCAGGCGGGGAGGCCAAGTTTGCATGGGAACGCGACGGTGAGAAGAAGGTGGTGCTCAAGGTCAAAGGCCTTGAAGAGCTTGCAGCGCTTCAAATCAAAGCAAAGAATCTGGGCATACCTTCTGCGCTCGTGACGGACGCTGGCAAGACAGAGGTTGAATCAGGAACCGTCACGGCACTGGGGCTCGGCCCTGCCGACGAGGCGCTTCTTGACAGGCTGACGGGAAAGCTGAAATTGATGTAGTTGATTTAAATATACTGATGCAAGTTGTTTCTTATGGCTGAGATAAAGGTGCCGAAAAGGATGCTCGAGGAAGGCAAGGAAGCGGACGCGAAGGATGCACAGAACGAAGTGATTCTTTACCAGCTTCTGCACAGGCAGCTCAACCAGCTGGGTGCGGAGGCCGAGTCGGTCGAGCGCAAGGCCGTTGAGGCAGCCGCGACGAAGCAGAGCCTGAAGGAGCTGAGAAGCCCCAACGATGTGCTGATGCCGATAGGCAGCGGCTGTTACGTGCACGGCAGGTTCTCGAACGCAGAGCAGGTCCTCGTCGACATAGGCGCGGGCGTGCTGCTGCCGAAGAGCCCGGCCGACGCCGAGGCATTCCTGACTGGCAAGGAAGCGCAGATAGCAAAGCTGAGGTCTGACCTGCAGGCCGATGCGACGAAAGTCGTCAATGAAATGAACAGGATTGCGACGAAGGCCAACAAATGATTCAGATGCTGCTTTTGTAATTTTCAATCACTCTAGCGACTTCCTTCATTTGGTTCTCTGCCCCGCAGACAAACCTGACAAACGTGTCATCCAAGCCGCAGGTGCTTATACCGTTCCCTTGGTTAACAATGATATTGTTCCTCCCAAGAAAACTGCAGAAAATAGTGGCTTCGCGCAAGCTCTGGAATTTTATTACTATGTTGTTTGTTTGTGTGTGGATAATATTGAAACCCCGTTCCCTAAGGAAATCTTCGAATTCACATTTGAGTTTTTTGATTCTCTCTATCAAATCATGGAAATATTCTTCCTCCTCAAGGAGAATCGTTGCCGCATTAACGGAAACAGAGGTAACGTTGCAGATAAGCTTTCTCTTCTTTATTCTGTCAACTAGACTTTTTTCGCCGACCAAATATCCAATCCTCAAGCCGGCAACCGAATGGCTCTTTGAAAAGCTTCTTAAAACCAAGAGATTGCGCGTTTTATTGAATTCATTGATTACGCTTTCGCCATTGAATTCAATATAGGTTTCATCAACAGCAACGACACCTTTGGTTTTCCTTGCAAGTTTTATTATTTCCTCCTTGGTTAAAATCCCAAACGGATTGTTCGGATTGCACAAGAATATCAAAGACCGGTTTTTCACGTCAGCTTCCTTATACTTCAGTCTATACCTCTTTCCATCAAAACAGTCTATCATGTTGCATTTTAGACTGTTTCTTTTAGGCGCGTCCAGAAACTCGTAATATGTCGGCGAAAAAAATAGGATATCACGGCCAAAAACCCTTGATACAAGCTCGATTCCCTCATCAACACCGTTCGTTAGAACAATATTTTCCGGCTTGAGTTTGTGTTTCTGGGCAAGCTTCTGTATGAGATTATCGTAATTGCGAGGATAAAGATTTACATCCTTGAAAACACATTCGCAGAATTTGTCTATGATTCTTTGAGGTAACTGCTCCTTTATGTCGCCAAGCTTCAGGTCTATGATGGCCATGATAAGATATTGGCATTTGGTTGATAATAAAAAGGATTCTCCGTCCCGGCGGGGCAGGAAGCGGCGAAACTCAATAAGGGATAATGCTCCCGGGGCTCACGCTTCATCAGGGCCGCACAAAGGTTGCGTTTTCCGTGCGCAACGATTGTTCACCAGCAGCTTGCAGACTTCCGCTGGTCTCTGACCAGCGGCAGTTAACTGTCTGCCCGGCCGGAACTTCGAATCGCAAACTCGGTTTGCGAAAGTTGCAAACTTCGTTTGCAACGAATCGGGAAGAGGAACGCAGGGTCACCGGGTGGAAGCCGACAGAGGTTTTCTGCCGAGAAGTTGTTTGAGGATCATCCCCAATCAAGCATTGCCGAGCTTAAAAATCGGACAGATAGGCCTAAACGAATACATGGTGCAATTCCAATCCACCGCGTTGCGTGCCATACCTGTCATGTATTTTTTGTCGCGGAAGTTAATAAAACTTCCGATTCTCCCAAAATTTTCCCAACGTCTACAAAGGCAGAAAACAAATCTGACTTACTTGTGCTCGTACTTCTCCTTGAGCTCAATGTCTATCTTGACGTCCTCGGGAATCGGAATTCTGACGACCTGCCTGAGCGCGCGCTCGTTCGCCCCTATATCCACGATGCGCCTGTGGATGCGCATCTCCCAGCGGTCCCATGTGGCGTTGCCGTGGCCCGTCCCGTCGCCGCACGGCGTCTTCAGCGTCTGCACCTTCAGCTTCTTCGTGGGCAGCGGCATGGGCCCGCGCACCGACACGCCGTACTTCTTCGCGATGCCTTTTATCTCGTTGCAGATGGTGATAATCTCGTCAATGTTCCTTCCAGCCAATTTGATGCGCGCATACTCCATAGCATCAACTCTTCACGGTTAAACATTAATTCTTTACCTCTTGCTTCTCTGTTTTGCCCTGCGCGGCCCCTGCGAACTCCTCGGCGGCTTGTGCGGCTCCGTCCTTCTCGGGTCGGCTATGAGCATGTTCCTGTCGTACTCCATATACTTGTTCCTGAGCTCAGGCCCGACAAGCTTTGCAAGCCCCTTCGCTATCGCCAGCCTTGCGGCGTCCGCCTGCCCCAGCATCCCGCCGCCTTTCGCGCTTACACTGATGTCGAACTGCTTCCATGTGTCGCCCGCGAGTATGAGGGGCTCCATTATCTTCATCTTCACAAACGGGTTGCTTATCAATTCAACGGGGATTGAGTTCATCTTCACGATGCCCCTGCCAGGCCTTATGCTAGCGCTTGCGACCGCCCTCCTCCTCTTCCCCGCCTCGAACACGTAATTGGGCTGCTCTACCGCTTCCTTCTTCGCCGCTTTCTTCGATGCCATGTTACCACCAAATGCACTGCATGACATGTCTATGGATTTACATCCATGACATGCCCGAGTCAACAGACTCGGTTGCATGCAGTGCAATATCAACACCATGTTGCGCTAGCATGTTACCAGACCTTCTTTACCCCCAGCTTCACGGATATCTCGCCGAGCTCCATGCGCTTCGAGCCCGCCTTGCCCTCCGAGGAGGGTTTCTCGAATTTCTTGCCCTTTAATCCTGACGGCAGCGACTTATAAACCCTGAGCCGCCTGAAGGCCTCCCTACCCCTTGCGGTGTGGAAGGGCAGCATGCATCTTATCATCCTTCTCAGCATTTTGTCGGGCTCCCGCGGATAGAACGGGCCGTGGTACATGTCGCCCCTGTCATGCTTCTCCTTGAACAGCGTTTCCGTGAACATGCGGTCCCCGCTTATGACAGCCTTCTCCGCATTGACGACAAAAACCTCATCTCCCTTCAGCAGCCGCTTGGCCGCGGTTGACGCAAGCCTTCCTGCAATCTGGTTGGAAGCGTCGAAATATCTTTCAGACATAGAATCAGCCCATTATCCTCGCCTTGGAAATCATCTTGCCGTCCAGTTCGCTTATGTCCATGCACTTACCGCCTGCTTTCTCTATCTTGGCCCTTGCGGATGCGGAAAACTTGACCGCGGCCACGTTAAGCGGCTTCGCCAACTCGCCCCTGCCCACCACGACGCCGGGCACGACAACGGTTTCCTTCGCCTTCGCGAACTTCTCCAGCCTGCCCAAATCCATTTCAAAGCGCTTCCTGCGCGGCCTGTTCAGGCCGCATGCTATGGCAGACCATATGGATTTCTCGTGCCCTTTCCTGTTGAAATCCTCAATCATCTTCTTCAGCGCGGGGTTCTTGTCCCTTGTTTTCATAACATCATCCGTTAGGTTTCATTCAGTAATTGTTTATTTAAATACATGCAAATATGCGGGCGAGAGGATGGCCGAGCACAGACCGCTTTCGCGGTCATGGAACGCAAATTGAAATGCGCTTCTGCTTTTCGAACCTCTGAAGGCGTCTTACTCTTTTCCGTGAACGCTTTTCAGCCGATTGCACGGAAAAGGGTTCTAAGCCACAAGATTTCCCGGTTTTCCGTAAACGCTTTTTCGGCAACAGAGCCGAAAAGGGTTTCCTTGAGTCTTGCCCCTTTGACCGCTCGGGAACGCCCGCGTAGCTAAATCTTAGCTATGCTATTTTAAAATAAGAAGCACGCCTAATCAATCGTCCTCAGCTCGTGCTTGATGCGCTCTATCTGGTCGTACAGGCCCTTGACGTAGTCGTCTATCTCTTTGGGCGTCTGAATGTCGGCTTCCTCGATGCCTTCTATGCGTATCAGCTTGGCATCCAGCATGGACAACAGCGTGTTGAACCTGTCAAGCGCCTTGTTGGTCACCTCGAGCCCGGCCTTCAGCTCGCGCTCCACGTCGGCTATCGCGTCCATTGCGTCGCGCAGCCCGACCGAGAATGACTTGAGTTCCTGTACGTTCTTCAGAACATCCTTGTACTTATCTATTTTTATGAAAAGGGGCGGCGATGCGGGCTTGGGCTGCTGCCTTGGCGCAGGGGCCTCCGCCGCAGGCTCGGCTGGCGGTGCAGGAAGCTTAGGAAGCTTCGGTGCTTTTTTCCTGAAGGCCATAATTACCGCTTAATTATTGTTGCACAGGGCTTAAAAACGTGAACTGCAAACCGTGATATTTATATCAAACGTTTCAATTGTATTCATGCCTCCGAGGCGTAAGGATGCATGACATGTCCAAATACGAGTGCCAGAGCTGCGGCTGGAGGGGCAAGCCGATATTCATGGAGCCAGCAACGCGGCTCTGCCCGAACTGCAGGGGCATACATGTCAAGAAGCTCAAGAAAGGGGAAGAATAGCTGGTGTTTGCTGCGGGGGTAGTCTAACGGTAGGACGTTGCCTTGCCAAGGCAATAACGCGGGTTCGATTCCCGCCCCTCGCATTCTCAACCCATCCCGAACTGCTTAGCGAGCCCTGCGAGCGGCCCGCGCTTGAGGCCGCGCCCACCCTTGGCCATCTTCATGAACTTCTGGGCCTGTTTGTAGCTCTTGAGCAGCGCACGGACGTCTGACTCAGCCGTGCCCGAGCCCTTGGCTATGCGCGCGATGCGCGACGCCCTTATCTCGTCGGGGTTTTCCCGCTCAAAGCGCGTCATGCTCTCTATTATGAACTTCCATTTCTTCATCCGTTCCTCCTGCACGTCCATCATGTCCTTGGGTATCTTCACGCTGCCCATGCCTGGTATCATTTCCATCATCTTTGACAGCGAGCCCATCTTGCCCATCTGGCCGAGCTGCTGGTAGAAGTCATCCATAGTGAACTTGCCTTCAATCAGGCGCTTGGCCTTCTCGTCATCGACCTCAATGCCCGCAGACCTTGCCTTCTCAAGCAGGCCATCGATGTCGCCATAGCCGATGAGCCTGCCCACGAACCGCTTCGGGTCGTAAGATTCGAAGTCATCGACCTTCTCGCCCACCCCTATGAACTTCACCCTTGCGCCCGACACATGGGCTGCGGCAAGCGCGCCGCCGCCGCGCGCGGTGCCGTCCAGCTTGGTTATTATTATGCCGGTTATCCCGACCAGCTTGTTGAACTCCTCCGACTGCTTCCTCGCAGCCTGTCCTATGTCGGCGGGGATGACAAGCAAGACCTCGTCCGGCTTGACTATCGAGCCCAGCTCCTTCAGCTCCTTTGCCAGCTCCTTGTCCAGAGCGTCGCGGCCCGCGGTGTCAAAAATCAGCACGTCGTCCTTGCTCACCTTCAGCACGTTCCTCGCTATATCCTGCGGGCTGCTGCCCTGGTTGAAGATGTGCGCGTCCACCCTCGACGCAATCTGCCTGAGCTGCTCCTGCGCGGCGGCCCTGTGCGTGTCGCAGGCGACCAAGCCGACGCCCATGCCGCGCACCTTGAACCACTTCGCTATTTTCCCTATCGTTGTCGTTTTCCCGGAGCCGAAGAGACCCACGACGAGGATTTTCTGCTTCTTCAGTTCGACCTCGCCCTTCTCTGCGCCGAGCAGCCCGACAAGCTCGCCATAGAGCATTTTTATGAAGTATTCCTTGAGCGTCATTCCGGCAGGCGGCTTCTCCTTAAGCATCTTGTTCCTTATACTTTCGGAGAGTTCTGAAACAAGCTGCACGTCAACGTCCGACGCCAGCAGGACACGCTGCAGCTCGCGCACGACCATTTCCACGGCTTCCTTGTCCACCACACCCAGGCCTGCTATGCGCTTGAACGCGTCCTTCAGCCCCGAGCCAAGGTTTCCCAGCACCATAACAACCCCTGTTTTTATGCTATATATTTATTCGGCTTTGAATCAGCATGCCAGAACTTGTTCAGTCGCTCAGAATCTTGATGTTACCGTTGCCATCATTCTTCTTCAGCTCTTCCACCAAAGCGCTTGCCGCTTTCATGAGCTCGGCTTCCATCTGCCTGCGGTCGGCACCCTTCTTTATCAGCATGTACTTGGGCGCGGATATGTACCTGGCCTCAATGCCTGCCGGCAGCTTTGAAAGCAACCTTTTCACGGCATCCACGCCGTCAGGCCTGTAGGAAACAAGCTCCACCATTGCCTTGATTTCATATCCCTTCTCTGTCCTTGTCCTCGCCAGCACGTCGGAGATGGCCTTCGCCCATTCCTTCCTTATGCCGTGCCTGACCAGCATTTCCGGGTTCTTTGCCGCCACGTCGAACGCCTTTGTCAGCGAGCCGAAGGCTTCAATCAGCTCGTTGCCTATGTCCTTGTAGGCCTGTTCAAGCTTCATGTCCATTTCCTTGCCGATGAGCTCGAGCATCTTCTCGCTCTTCTTCTCGCGCTTGAACTCGTTCAGCCTGCTCGCGGCGTCCTCCCTGCTGACGCGCTTTATGGAAAGCGAGATGTGGCTGCCTTCGACCCTCATTACCCTGCAGACTATCATCTGGTTATCCCTGACGAACTCGCGGATGTCGCGCACCCACCGGCTCGCGACCTCGGAAACGTGTATCATCCCCTCCTTGTCGTACTCTTCAATGCGCGCGAACACGGAGTTGGGGTTTATCGACGTCACCCTGCAGATGACCACTTCCCCTTCCCTTGGCACGCCTTGACGCTTCATAGCCACCACTACTGGAAGAAATTGTATGCGCTATTTTAATATGCAAAAACTAACCGGAAACAGCCTTGGCCTTTTCATGGGCGGCTTTCTTCGCGGCAGGCGTCTCCTTGGCCGCCGGCTTTTCAGCCTTCGGCGCGGCCATAATGCCCCTGCCGCCGCTTGGCTTCGCAAGCACCTCGCCGCAGACAAGGCACTTGACATCTGTTGCAGGCCTGCCGAATATCATCTGCTCGTTCTTGCACTTCGCGCACTTCGCCTTGACAAACTCGGAAGCCATATCTTTCGCCTTCCTCTCATCAACGGACATGCTTGACCAACGAATGCTCACAGGCTTTGCC
>CAZCTG010000015.1:0-12434 GCA_964501695.1 uncultured archaeon
CCCTTCCCTCAGCTCGCTGATGTATTGCTTGGGCATGCTGATAATTGAATCCGGTTTATAAAAAGTCCGCTTCCAGCTCTCACTTCTTCTTGGCCTTCGGCGGCTTCTTTTCTTGTTTTTTCTCAGCTGTTTTTTCCTGCCCGCCCTTCTCAAGATTGTCCTCGATTTCCTCCAGCTTGCGCGCCATGGCGTCGAGGTTGTGCGCTATGTCCCAGCCCGCGTCGGTCAACTTGACTATCTTTATCCTGCCCTTCTTCTCGAAGCCAACCAGCCCCATGTCCCTGAAGAGGTTGAGTATCTTTATCGTGTGCGAGTACGTGCAGTCGGAGTCCTTGGACAGCACGGTGGCGTAGATTTTGCCCTTGGCGCCGTGCAGGTCGAGCAGTATCTTCGACGGCTTGTCCCTCAGGAACATGTCCTCCAGAACGCGCTTCTTGGGCTTGCTGCTCATCCAACCATCTCTAACCAGCCGCTTTATTATGATGTCCGTTTTAAAGTCTCACGCACGGCTGATAATCATTGGATAGCTTATTAATAAATCTTTAAGATATGTTAATAAGTATTCTTTTTTATATATGTTTTATTTAAGTTATATTATATAATAATTATTATTATAGTTATATAACAAAGAATATAATATAAAATATGTTTATAGAAATGCACGGGAATTATATCGATGTGAGCCTGGGTTGCATTTATATTCCCGTCCAGTAACTATGATACGGTGACAATCGTGAGTGTCAAGAAGGACGCAAAAAAAGAAGGAAGACGAGCCATCTCCGATTCCCGAGGAATCGGGACGCACCGAGTTCCTCGAGAACTCGGTCGCGCCTCCGCGGCCAAAGAGAGGGTGCTGATAGTGTCCGTGGACAGGGACGACGACCTGGGCAACAAGGCGAAAGTGAGGGGTCCTGTCGTCGGCAGGGAAGCGGTGCTCAAGGCAGCCGAGGCTCTGGGGCTGGCCGACGCCGAGGAATCGGACTTCAACGCGATGTTCCAGGCCGTGAGGCTTTACGACGACCTGAGGAGGCAGTACGAGGCTGAGGTAGCTGTGCTGACGGGCCACGACAACGTTGGCATCCAGTCCGACCGCGAGATAAACAGGCAGCTGGTGGCCGTGCTCAGCAAATTCCATGCGGATTACGCAATAATGGTCACCGATGGCACCGAGGACGAGCATGTCATGCCCATAATACAGTCAAGGGTGCCGATACTGTCGGTGCGCAGGGTGATAGTCAAGCAGTCGGAAGAACTTGAGTCGACTTATTACAAGATAAAGGACTTCATAACCGAGTCGCTCGAGAACCCGAAGTTCGCGAGGCTCGTGTTCGGGGTGCCTGCGGTGGCGCTGCTGCTGTACGCGCTGTTCGGGGTAGAGGGCTGGCGCCTGATAGTCGGCGCGGTCGGCGCATACCTGTTCGTCAAGGGCTTCAAGCTGGAGAAATATGTTTACAGCCTGGTGGACGAGCTGAAGATGGCCATATCGAGGCGCAAGTTCGCGTTCTTCCTATACGTCATAGCAGTCATAGCGGCGGTCTACGCGAGCTACAGGGGCTACGTCGTGGCCGTGGGGCTGACGGGTCCAGGCCTTTTCGAGATGTCGGCGGCCTTCCTCGGCGCGTCTGTGTACTATTACTTCATAGCCGTGGCTGCCGCATGGATAGGCGGCGCCGTTGCGCACAGGAGGGTGACCATAAGGGGCGTGGTGGCCTTCCTAATGTTCGGGTTCGCCATATCCATGGTAATTTACAACGCGGCCGAGCTCGTGATACAGCCCGACCTCAGCTTCATGAACTTCCTGATATCCATAGTGGTAGGCTTCATCATCCTCGGTATCGCGCTCGTCATCGAGCTGAAGAAATAGCTGAGTTGTCTGGACGAGGCAACATGGCTTTATCCACGAGACTTAACAGCTCCCCCCCCCCGAATATGTCTTATAAATCCGAGCTCGGCCATTCTATTTCTATGGGAGCCGAAAACGTCTGTGACATGCACGCGGACACGAGCATCACAGACCCGAAGAAGCACGAGCTTGCCTACAGGCTCGGGAAGATGCAGCCCTGCCCCATAGGCATGCGCGGCCTCTGCTGCAAGAACTGCCTCATGGGACCGTGCCGGCTGCTCAAGCACGAGGACAGGGGCATCTGCGGCGCGGATGGCAACCTCGTGAGCTCGCGCAACATCCTGCGGTTCGTCGCTGGGGGCACGAGCGCGCATCTCGGCCATGCTTACCACCTGCTCGAATACATGAGGAAACCCTATCCGGCGCATTACATTGAGAAGAAGGCACCGAAATACCTGAAGGAAATCTGGGACAGGCTCGGCATAATACCTAAGGTGAAGTTTGAGCACTTCAAGGAGATTTCCGAGGCGCTGCACATGAGCACGATGGGCGTGAACGCTGATTACAAGCTCAATCTTACGACTGCAATGAAGCTCGGCATCATAGACGGCTACTACGGCATGTACCTTGCGACCGAGCTTGAGGACGCTGAATTCGGCAGGCCGAAGGTCATGAAAGGCCAGCTTAATCTTGGCGTCATAAGGCCTGACAAAGTCAACATAGCCGTCCATGGCCACGAGCCCGAGCTTGCCGAGGCCATCGCGGCGGAGGTAAGGAAGAAGGAGAACGCCGACATAAACCTTGTCGGCGTGTGCTGCACGGGCGCGTCGCTGCTCGCAAGGCACGGGGTGCCGCTTGCAGCCAACGTCATACTCCAGGAGGACGTCATAGCCACAGGGATGATAGAGGCCATAGCCGTCGACACGCAGTGCATAATGCCCAGCATAGCTGACCTCGCTGAATGCTTCCACACCAAGGTCATCACCACAAACGACATATGCCGCATCCCCAACGCCGAGCATCTGCCTGTTAAGAACCTTGAGACAGCAGAAGCCGCCGCCAAAAGGATAATCCAGATTGCAAGGGAAAACCGAAAGAAAAGGAAGAAGAGCAGCTTCAACCCAGGCAAATACCCTGCCAAGGAGGCAGTCGTCGGCTTCAGCCAGCACAACCTGCCGCTGGACGAATGGGCAAGGGACATAAAGAATGGCAAACTGAGGGGCATCGTTGCAGTAGTAGGGTGCGAGAACCCGCGCGTGAAAGAGGACTGGGTTTCCCTCTACAAGAAGCTCAGCAAAGACCACGTAATCCTCGCGACGGGTTGCATGGCGTTCAGGCTGGGCGCCGAAGGCCTTTTGGACGGGAAGAGGTTCTTCCATCTCGGCTCGTGCGTCAACAACTCAAGGGTCGCCGAGGTGTTCAGGATTGTCGCCGGGAAGCTTGGACAGGAGATGGGGCAGGCGCCGTTCCTGGTTTCGTGTCCCGCGCCGATAACAGAGAAGGCAATATCCATCGGATTCTTCTTCGCCGCGCTTGGCGTTGACGTGCACGTGGGCTATCCATTCCTGCTGGCAGAACAGACCAAGGTCACGGAGTTCCTCGCGAATGCGCTGCGCGATAACTTCAAAAGCAGGATATTCCTCGAGACCAAGCCGGACAAGCTTTACCGGCAGCTCATCACCTGCTCGACCCTCAAGTGCAGGCCCGAAGAGATAAAGGGCTGAGGGTTCGTACCTCAGGCATTGTCTTATAAAACTTTCTGCCATATCACTATCCATAGGTTACAGAAAGGCATTATGCTTTCAAACATCATAACTTGGTTCGCATCACGATTTGTTTCGGTGATGTTTTGTTGAAGAAAGTTTGCCATGCGCGCAAGACTTAATGAATCGTCGCGCGCGAATGATTGTATTAGATGAAGTTTTAATCCATTTTAACCTTGCTCCTAAGGGAGTGAGTTTGAAAATAAAACAATAATATCGTCAAAAACTTTAAGATATTTTAAAAAGGAGAAAGCAAATTATGAAAACTATTAAATCAATTCCCACCCCCTCCATGGAGCATCTGAAAGGCATTGGTTTGCCATGGAGAACCGATGTAGAAGACAAACAAAGGCTGCAAATCATCAATGCAGGTGATTTCCCCAGAGATGACATACTGGCTGGGCTGGGCATAGGCAGTTCTTTGCTTGTCAGCAGCTTCGGCATCACTGACCACGCAGAGATCAGTAAGCGTTTGGCGCTCGGCTATTTCTTGAACAATAACCCAGAACTCATGGAGTTCCTGAGAAAAGCAACTCAGAATACAATACCGCTTGACGGGCAGGAATTCATGAACTACTTCGACCAGAATACACAATATAACCCACACTGGGCGAATGTGCATAAGTTTCTGGAGCTGCTTTCTAATTCAAAAGGCTCAATACCGGAGCGTGTTGAGCAGATAAGGAATGTGCTGCTCGCTTCGTTAGAATTGGAGGATGCCGAGCGCGCCATGGGAGGTATAGTAACAAAGGAGCTGGAAAAGATATCTGTCATAGCCGGCATCATGACGTTTGAGGCAGTATTAGAACGGCCCTCAGAAAAACTTTACCTTTATGATATCCGTCACAGAGGCAGCAAAGTGCATGGTTACCAACTTTGTTCGTATGCTTACAACCCAGACAGGCTGAAAAAATACCCAGCATGGACAACGCATTGGTACAGCCTGAGGAGATGGTTGTTCGGCTGGTTAGTGAAGTGGTTCATAGACTGCAAAAACAAAGAGTACAAAGAAAAGGCCATTCGGGCACTTGCCATAACCGAGCCTAGCAAACATATGATACATGATATTAAGGATGCTGTGAAATGTTGGCTTGAGAGGATTGATTGGGATGGGTTGTATAAGAAAATTCTTGAGCGTACTGATTTCTTAACATGCGGCTGCACTTTGAAGGTGATGTTTTCCTATTCCAATCAAGGCCTGATTATACAGGTTTATGACTTAGAGCTTAAGGGGCAACAGGAGAAAGAGAAAACGCTTAAACTGGAATTCCGAGATTTTGATGGTTACTCCGAAGACCAAAAGGTAAAGATTTTAAAGGCGCAGCATGATGCAGCTTGTTCTGTAGCACAGACAGTTATTCGTTATGCTTCAATCCACGCAAGAAAAATTGTGGAAAAAGACATAAAAGATGCATTCAGCCCATTAAGTATGCCTTCCCCCCAGATTGACCTGTATCACAAACACTTCGCAGTCCAGACAATGCTTATGGCGACCGACCTGAATGAGACATACGAAGCCGCCAAGAAACACAGAAGCTTCTTCGAACACATGGTCTTCAACATGAAAGAAGTTGCATCTCTCATAAGTATTCTGCAAGAAAAAGCAGCTAAACTAGGAGAGAAGCTGTGCTTTCCCGATGTGCTTTCGGGCGAGAACGTAGTAGAATTCGATAAGATACTGCCACTTCACCTTACGAACCGCGATGACGTGAAGAGAGTAATTCCAATCTGTGGAATTCCTGCCATCAACGGCCAGGTAATAGGCATAACAGGCAGGCATGGTCGCGGAAAGACGGTCAGCATGCTCAGCGTGACAGATAATCTATTCCTTGCGCAAAGCGGGCTGCCTTTATTCGGCACAGGCTTTCGCTTCACACCGAAAAGGGTGATTGGATTGGTATTTATCGAACGTGGCGAGGGCTCCACATGCCAGTTGCTGCTCCAGAAAATAAAGAACATACTGGAAGTATTGAAGCACGAAGACGGCCGCAACGTGCTCTTAATTATTGACGAACTCGGCACAGGCACGCAGGAGTCAGCTGGTTTGAAAATGGGCAAGCAACTGCTGATAAAGCTTTCAGACTACGGTGTGAGCTTGCTTTTCAGCAGCCAGATAATCCAGCTGGCTGTTTATGCCCGCGAAAATCTTGGCGCAGAATGTTTCAGGGTGGATAACAGATACAGAATACTGCCCGGTATAGGCGACGGCGAAATGATGTCGCTCATGAGTGAAATCAGCATTAACAAACTGCTACAATAACAGCTAAGACCATTGGTATCCATTCTGTGGATGCGTAACAATAGACAGGGAAGAGTTGACAAAAATTCTTCCCTGTGTTTTATTCTGTCAACTTAACGGGCAAGGAATGCTCCAGCCAAGCCGTAAAGCCAAATCCGAATTTAAATCCCGCAGCCCATTAATTCCTGTTGGTGCTTTATGGCCCAGACTTCGGTGCAGGCTTCAGCTTCGGCGGGCGAACTTATTGAAAGAATTTTCGAGGAAACCAAGAAGCCCAAAGACGAGATAAAGAAGCTGATTGATGAGAAGCAGGACGAGCTGTCGGGGCTCGTCTCGGAGGAGGGCGCGGCCTACATCGTGGCGCGCGAGCTGGGAATGAACCTGCTCGCGAGCGTGCGCAGGAACCTCAAGGTCAGCAACCTTATTCCCGGCCTGAGGTCGGTGGACATAACGGCCAGAGTGGTCAGGGTGTTCGAGCCGCGCGAGTTCTCAAGGAACGGCAAGCCCGGCGTCGTACAGACGCTCATGCTGGCCGACGAAACGGGCCGCGTCAGGCTGCCGCTCTGGAACGACGAGACCAAGCTGCTATCCGAAGGGAAGATAAAGGAGGACGATGTTGTCAGGGTTGAGGGCGGCTTCACGAAGGAGAACAGGGGCGCTGCAGAGCTCCGCGTCGGCAAGGGCACGATAAAGGTGGTGAACGAGGAGATTGACATGCCCAAGGAAGGCCCTGGCGGCACCAATTCTGGTTCATTTGCTGTAAGGAAGACAATAAACAAGCTCATGGACGGCGACAATGCCGAGATAAGGGCGTGCATAGTGCAGGTCTACCGGCGCAACCCTTTCTACGAGGTCTGCCCGCAGTGCGGGAAGCGCGCGCAGGAGCAGGATGGGAAGTGGTCCTGCAAGGAACACGGCGACGTCGAGCCCAAGCTCAGCATGGTGGTTTCGGGCGTGGTAGATGATGGTTACGGCAGCATGAGGGCCGTGTTCTTCCGCGAGATGGCAGAGAAGGCGTTCGGCAGGACGGTCGATGAGCTGCGCGGCATGATGATGAAGGCCGCCGACCCGCTTTCCATATTTGACAGCTTCCAGAACGTCGGCAAGGACATGGTTTTGCGCGGCAGGGTGAAGAGGAGCAGCATCAACGAGTCGCTGGAGTTCGTGGTCAATGACGTGCAGGACATGGACGTCAAGAAGGAGTGCGAGCTTCTGGTGAATGAGCTGGGCGGGAAGTGAGATTCTGAATCAGCCGCTAGCCGGTGCAGCCCAGCCTGATGCCATATGTGGTTGATGATTTGGCTTCAAAAACAATGCATTGGAAAAAGAATCATGGCCGATGGCATGCCAATAGAGCATAGCCGGTCGCGCCGCCTTTCGTGTTGGTGCCTTTATAAAGCTTATACCCTTATTCACTATAAGATAGTTACAATATAGCATTTCATCATAATCTCAAAACTCACAAATTTCCAGCCAAGCCACAATAAGCGAACCTATGTGTAATCGGCCCGCTTGGCTTGCTGTTGAAGATAACGATGGCACGCGCGCACGCAAGACCACGAAAGTCTTCGCGCGGCGGCGCTTTTGCCAGATGTTTCTGCATTTAAAAGGGAGGTAAATATGAGTTGTGCACAAAATACAACCACTGGAAATGTTCTGAAAGATAAGCTCGAAAAACTTGTCCGTGAATGCAAGACAGAGGCAGAGTTGAGGAAACGCTGCAAGAATGAGTTTGAAGGGTTCAGCGACATCAGAATATCCTTCTTACCAACCGTTAGGATAGCAAACCTCTGCATCACAGGAAGGCCAGAACCTATTCATGCGGTTGTCGAAAACACGGGGCTATAAAAATAAACATGAAGGCGGAGGAGAAAAATATGTTGGGCGGAAAGGGATGTTCGTTCTGAACGAACATATGGAGAGCTAACATATTTTTTTGGGAGGATTGTTTTATGAGTATTAGCGGAGAGACAGTTCGTGTTGTCATGGAGAGGAAAAAGTTACCCAAATCCCGAAGGGGAATAAGGGCTTTCTTGGAAGAGCAGCAGCTGAAGCTCGACGAGATGCTTTCCGAAGGGACTTTGGGTCAGGTTGGCTTTGACCCGAATGATGATATCGGCCTTGCGTGCCGGTATCTGGAAATGATAAGAAACGGGTGCGAAGCCAGTTTGTTTTGCCTGAATTAATCCCATGCTATGTGTGATGCTACCTAAGGAAGAAGCTGATACCTGTCTTCCTTTCTGACTGTTGCAAAGGCATAGGGTTATTATAGTAGGGCATGAAAGGAGGCAAGCCCTTAACATCCAAAGGGATTGCTTCTTTAATTAGCGGAGACTTGTTTTATGTTTACTAAACTGAACATGAACAAAACGAGGGTGAGAGGAATTCTGTCGGTTGTTCTGGTTTGCGTGCTGTTTGGCGCTTCAAGCTGCCGCACCATTGCCGGTTTGCCCAAAGACGCGGCTGATGTTTGCAACTTTGCAGGCGATGTCTTGCAGCCATTGGCGGATGCGGCCGAGAAGGGCAGCAGCAAGGCAGCAAAAAAAAGAGAACAGCGAAGGGTTACGAAAGCCAGCGATATCGTCATTGAGGATGAAGCAGAGAAGCAGGATATAGCGGCTCGCATCGCTGCCAGAAACTCGCAGCAGAACCAGCAATAGCTGAAGTAGTGAAAGGTTGTCCGGGCCTATGCCATCGTGGCTGGGCCCGGATTTTTTGTTATCGTATTGGATCTTAATCAAGCAAATTCTTTAGGAGGTAAAGAAATGAGGTTAGAATTTTTTCCGCCGGACCTTAAGCCAAAATATCTGGAAACGCCTGTTGGTGAACCCACCAGAGTTAGATGCAATACCAGAGATGTTACGTTCTGGCATCTGACTTTGAAGTGCCAGCTTGCCGTCTTGGCGACCGGCAAAGGGATATTTTATTCATGGGATTGTAAGATGTACAGCCCCATAAGCCGCCCGCGTCCTATTCTGGTGGTAAAGGAGTTTTTCAATGCCATGGCCAGAAAAATATGCCGTTGGCGTCTGCAAACAATCGTTGCGGCTGCGTAGCCGCATTAACTATTTTTTCTATCACTTTCATGGAGGTTTATTATGTTGAAGAAGATGTTTGTCTTGTTGTTGTCTATTTTTATGGTTGCGCTTGCAGAAACTGCAAGCGCCGCAACCGTGAATGGGTTTGAGATTGATGACCCTCGCCATCCACCCACCAAGAAGCAGCTTTGCTCGCAGCTTGGCGAAGCGCCAATCCTTAAAGCAACACAGGAATCAGAGATGTCGTCCAACTATGTAGTTGAGAAGTTCCTAGTTTCCGAAGTGAACGGGCTTTTAACGGCGGTTGTGGGAGGAAACGGCAACAAAGTCGCAATATGCATAAAGCTGGATGACCCAAACACATATCAAACCTGGCTGAAAACTCTTGACTCAAATGAGATGGAATGCATAAGCGACCCCGACGTCAATTCGGTTCATCAGAGGATAAGCGACGACGGAAAGTTCGTTGTGTGGCATTCATACCCGCCTGGCGGCGGAAAATTCCGCGGATGGTCTTACAACACATTTACCGAAGAACTATTTCCGTTCCAAGACGCAAATGAACCGAACCAGACGTTCCTTGATGTGGACAGGGGATTGGATGGGTTTTATTACGTCGCTTACTGCCAATATCCATTGCCCGCAGGAAATTCTGACGTATATGGGGCAAGGATAAACGCGGATGGGAATGGTATAAGTTATAAGTTCCCGATATGTACACTTCCAAGCTTCCAATACAAGCCGGTGATATCCTGCCCGCTCGTTGCCACAGAAGATCTGAGGTCTGGGAGAAACATATACAAGTACGACATCACAGACCCGTGCAATGTCACGGAGACTTTGATGACATACGACGCAGGCGAAAAGCTATTGAAAGGCATCGACAATAGCTGGATATCATATACGAGGTTGTACAATGATGAACACGATGCTTACATTATAAGCGAACCCGGCAGCCCGCTTGCGATATCCGCGGAAGCCGGGGTGGATGAAACCGGGCCTGACATAAGCGGCTGTCTTGTTGCGTTCACCAAAATGGGCAACGGCTATGATATTTACTGCAAGAATATTTTGACAGGAAAAATCATAACCATAGACGACAGCCCGGGCGACCAGTATGACGCATACATGAACGGCAACACCATTGTTTATATAGATGACAGCAGCGGGAAGGTGGTGGTTCGCGGCGCGAGGATTTACGCCATAACGGACTTCAACCGCGATGGGATAACTGACTTCATGGATTTTGCCATCTTAGCCGACCAATGGCTGTTTACAAATATGGTCCAAGATTGAAGCAGGCTGACTTCGGCGGATAATGGTTTGGTGAAATGTAGGTGGGTTTTAGTTATTGATAGGCCGTGAATGGTGTGTTTACAGAAAACGCCATTCCCGGCATCCTCTGTCAACTTAACGATACTTTTTGAGGCGCAGCGCTTCGGGTAATGGAAACTACAGCGGTGCGGCTGAGAATAACTTTTGTTGGCATTCTCAGGCACCGGCAGAAATAACTCTTGTTGAGAATTCTAGCGGCATACCGGCATGGTCCCTCCCAAGAGGTTTTAAATAACCTGCTGACAAGAACTTGCTATCTGCTGGCTTCGAGTGTCAAGCAGGTGATTTGCAGCCAAAAACATTGCATTTGGTGCACAATCACTGCCAACAGAATGGCCGAAATTGATATAAATTTGACTACCGCATTATCTGAGTCTGATGACTCAGAGCTGTGAGAAACATATGTTTCTCACATTAGCCAAGAAAAAGAAGCGGTTTCACGATAAGTGCATGTGGGATGATGGGGAAAAATAACCGAATCGCCGAAGAAGAAACGAAAGAGGTTTCTGAGGATGCCGGAAACGAGCCAAAGCCCGAGGGCAGGCACGACGCCATGGACGAAATAGCCAAGCTGGCGGGCATAGGCGACAAGACGCTGGAGAAGATAAGGGAGAGCGGCATAACCGACATGATGGCACTGGCTGCGTGCAGCCCGAGGGAGCTGATGGAGGCCAGCGGCGTCGGCGACGAGACCGCGCTCAAGATAATCAATTACGCGCGCGAGAAGATGCGCGTGGGCTTCGAGTCAGCCACCGAGGTGTTCAAGAGGAGGCAGGCGATAGCGAGGATTACCACGGGCAGCAAGTCCTTTGACGAGCTTCTTGGCGGCGGGGTTGAGACGCAGGCGATAACGGAGTGCTTCGGCGCGTATGGGTCCGGCAAGAGCCAGCTAGCGCACCAGCTTGCCGTGAATATCCAGCTGCCCAAGGAAAAGGGCGGCCTTGAAGGCAAGGTTATTTTCATTGACACCGAGCAGACTTTCCGTCCCGAGCGCATCGTTGACATGGCGGCGGCAAAGGGACTTGACCCTCAGGAAGCATTGAAGAATATCTTCATGGGCCGCGCCTATAACAGCGATCATCAGATAGTGCTTGTGGAAAAGACCGAGGACATAATCAAGAAGGAGAACATAAAGCTCATAGTCATAGACTCGCTTACTTCATCGTTCCGCAGCGACTACATGGGCCGCGGCGAACTTGCAAGCCGCCAGCAGAAGCTGAACAGGCACATGCACAAGCTGCAGCGCCTCGCCGATGTGTATAACATCGCGATTTACGTGACAAACCAGGTCATGGCAAGGCCTGACATAATGTTCGGGGACCCCACCGCGCCTATCGGGGGGCATATAGTCGGGCATCAGGCTACTTACAGGGTATACCTCAAGAAGAGCAAGGAAGACAAAAGGATTGCAAAGCTAATAGACTCGCCATGCCTGCCCGAATCAGAGACCGTATTCCGCATCACGAAGGATGGCATCTGCAATGCCGAGGAGAAATAAACAAGCATACTATCGGATGATTTTATGAGATTTTGGGAGAGGCCTACAAAGGAGATGGTTAGGGAGATAGAATTTGATGAAAAAGGAAAACCCATAACAAAAATGCGCATAAGGTTTTTCATAAAGCGCAGGAAAATAGATAATTACGTAGTCCAGTTGGAACATGTTCTGGGTGGTGATTGGAAGCAAGTCGTAAGGTTCAATTATTATCATGGGTTTGCGCATAAGGATACATATAATCAAGATGGCGAACAGACAAAGAAAGTTGATTTGGGTACATTCTCAGACTTGAAGGATGCTGTCGATTTGGCGATAATGGATATAAGTCGCAACTACAAAGAATATATAAGAAGGTTTAAGGAAGGGGTTTAGCATGGCTGATATGGACCCAGAGCTAATCAAGAAGGAACTTATAGGTGCATTTGAACTTATACGAGAACTTGACAGCAGACCTGACATAATGGAGAAACTACCAAAAAATTCAATAATCATAGATAGAGGAAAGAAGAGGATGTTTGTTTCTACAAAGAAGAATGCCAATGTATTTCTGCTTTGAGTTTTTGCTCAACATTCGATCTTCTCAATTATGTTGATTTCTCCGGCATATTGCGACGCTCATAATGCTGCTATGTGTGAATGGATTTTAACTTACGAACCCAAAATACTTGTCATATGGGGGCCCCCCCCCCCCCCCCCCCACCACCGCGCGCGGGGGGCG
>CAZCTG010000016.1:0-12399 GCA_964501695.1 uncultured archaeon
CTACAGGCCCATCTCATCGGGCAGGGTTAAGCGCAAGGCGGCATTCGGGTTTTCGATGGCACTCTTCATCGCAGGAATAGTGCTGGCCTTTTTCATCAACTTCACGGCGTTCATTATAGCCGCGGTGAACTCGCTCCTGCTCATGGCATATTCATTCCGCCTCAAGGAGCGCATGCTGGTCGGCAACGCAGGCATAAGCTACCTCGTGGGCAGCGGCTTCCTGTTCGGAGGCGCGGCGATGGGCGACGTGCTGCTGCCTGCTGTCATGTTCTTCCTTTCGGCTTTCGCGAACATGGCGCGCGAGATAGCCAAGGACTTGGAGGACATAAAGGGCGACAGGCTGATGTTCCTCAAGAAGGCGGTAAGCAGGATGAAGAGCAGGCTGGCCCACAGGTTCAACATGGACCTGAGCGGAAACGTCAGGCTGCGCTACAGGCCACGCGTGCTTTCCGTGATGGCGGCCGTCTGCCTGATAATAGCGATAGCGGTCTCGCCAATACCTTTCATATCCGGCATGCTGGGCTTCGTTTATCTTGCACTGCTTGTGCCGACTGACCTGTTCTTCCTTTATTCGATATTCCTTTTCTCCAGGCACGGCAAGAAGAAGCGCGAATATGCCCGCATAAGCAGGACAATCAAGATGGGAATGATGTTCGGCCTCCTTGCCTTCCTGCTTGGCGCGCTTATATGAATATTTAAGAAACCATTGTGGTTTCGCTATGTATTGCTTATTTTTTGATAGCAGTAATCGCATAAATGAATATCCTGTAGAGACGACCAATTCGGTCCGGGATAAAAATTGTGGGACATCTCGCATGGTTTGGACGGGTCAAACTCGTGATGTATAAGACCAAGCGCATGGCCTATTTCACCGATAACCATTGCATTGAAGCCAACGTCATTCGTATCAAAAACGCGGTGTTCAATCCCGGAGAGAAAAGCATTATTAGACGCTATCACTTTCCTCTTTCTGCCTTTTCCCTTGATCTTTTTAAACTTACCCATTAAGTCCCTTGATGTTAGCACAAGATAGACATCGCTTTCAGGGTCAGGCAATCTGTCTAGAATTGCATCTGCCGGCCAACAACCCGGATATATTTTTATTCCCTGCGGCCTCATTTCCCCTTCATATGCAAACCCTTCGTCAAACAGCTTCTTCATCTGCGGTATCCCTAGCAAAGCACCTACCGTTTTGTCTACACTATACCTATCCGGAAACCACAGTTTTCTTACCAACAGTTTCATACAGTTACTATTAATAAGTGGTATTTAAATATGAGCCCGCTGGGATAACCTGACATAGACCGCCAGACTACTGCAGGTCTTTGACCTGCAGATGCCATTTACACGGTCAAGGCACAAATTCAAATGCCGTTGTGTCTTTCGAACCCAGGACCTCCGGCTCCGCAAGCCGGCATTCTTTCTGGACTTTCCATATCCTTGCTTTCTTCGTTTTCCGTCAACGCTTTTGCCGCCAAGAGCGCTGCCAAAAGGGTTGCATCCAGCTGAACTACGGGCCCAATTGCTATACAGTTTTAAACCAGTCCTTTAATAGGTTTCCATGAAGTCGTCGCGCGAGCTGTTCATGGAGCACATAAAGTCAAGGGAGCTCAGCATGCACTGCATCGAGGTCAGCGCGATAATGCGCTTCCTTGCAAAGGAGCTCGGCGAGAACGAGGAGGAATGGGCTTCCATAGGGATGCTTCACGACCTCGACTTCGAAACAGAAAAGGACTTGGCCACCCATGGGAGGAAGACGGCCGAGATACTGAAGGCTGAAGGCTACCCGGACGGCTTTGTTCGCGCGATGCTGTCGCACAACGAGGAGGGCACGGGCGTCAAGAGGGAGAACAAGATTGACTACTGCCTCTCGGCAGCAGACAACGTGAGCGGCCTGATATACGCGTATGCGCTGATGAGGAAGGGGCTCGAAGGCATGGAAGTGAAGGGGCTGAAGAAGAAAATCAAGGACAAGGCGTTCGCAGCCGCCGTGCGCAGGGACTTGATTCTCGACATAGAGAAGGCGGGCATGCCTCTCAACAAATTCCTCGAAATCTCAATCAAGGCGATGCAAAGCATCGCGAAAGAAATCGGTTTTTAAGACTTTCTATTAATAGCTTTGCATGGCGTTGGAATTGATAGGAATAGATTGGAATGACACTCTGATAAAACAGACGGACGAAGGCCCATTTTTCGAATATATAGGCATGAGACTGCTCTCTGAATATCTTCCTAGGCGCTTGGCATTGGCGGCTGCAAATGCAAAAAAATACCCGGAGTATGCAGAAATGATAGACATTGCAAGGAAATATGACGGTCTGATGTGGAGATTCCACCCCGTCAAAGTGCTGAAGCTTGCAAAAGTAAAATCAAAACTTAAGGCCATGCTGGATGAATATAGAAAAGAATTCGGCGACGACCCAAACGGCGAGCAGCGCGAACTCGTTCTGAGGGAGATGTACAAGATATACAATGAAGAGGTAATAGACGGTCTTCCCATTGATTTTGTTGACAAAGCTGCAATGCAATATGCAAAAGAAATAGCAAGACAAAAAATCCACAAGCCCACGATGGATTCTTTGATTCAAGTCAAACAGCAGAATGATATGCCGGCTGTTATAATAAGTTCAGCTTATATAGGGGGGATAAGATATACGCTTTTGGCAGCGGGGCTGAAAAACTTTGTTTTGGATAGAAAACCAAGGCAATTAGGACATTTCGTCTTTGATGACATAATAGGAAACGGTCTGGATGCCGAAGGCAAAATTATCAAAGGCTTCAAGCTTAACATATACTCAAACAAGGATGATGTTCTTAAGGATGAACTTGGCAAGTATCGTGCAAACCCGGAAAACGCTGCATATATAGGCGATGACCCCTTTACTGACGGTCCGGCAATGAGCATTGTTGGCAGGCCGGTTGTTTCTTTGCTGGCAACGGACAAAAACAGGCAGGCATTGGCCAGAGAGTACAAGGCAAGAACACCGCGCACACAAGCAGAGCTTTTCCATGACTTGATAACGGACTAAATCACCTTCACCTCGTCCTTGTCGAGCCCAAAATACGAGGTGAGTGCGGCCTTCATCTTCCTGTGCTTCCTGGCCATCAGTCTGAAGAAAGGCAGGTAGTCGCGCTTGGCAATCCTCTTGGAGCAGTTCAGGGCCGCGCCCATCTTGCCTGCCGCGGAATCCAGCGATGCGCGCCCGGCCTTGCTCCTGCCGAGCATCAGAATCCGCTGGGGCGGGCCGTATTGAACCCACCTGTGCCTGCCTTCGGGGTTGCCGACGGAAGACACGCAGGCGACGAGGTCCGCCATGTAGGCCTTCATGCGCCAGTTCTGCTGCTTCATGACGCGCCTGCGCATGACGTCCGCCCTTGACACTATGTCGAACGCCTCGGCAAGCTCAACCGGGTTTTTGAACTCGGCGGGCAGGTTGCTCTCGACCCACAGGAATATCTCGTCCGTATCCTTGTCGCCGCTTCGCATGGCGTTCCTTGCCGCGCTTATGGAGCCGCCATGCATCAGCGTCGGCATGATGTCGAAGATGTTGCTTTCCCTCTCCCTGAATCCCAGCGCTTCAAGCCCGGGCTCCGTCAGCTTCGCCCTGCCTTTGGTGACTGTCTGCAGGTCGGCCAGCGCGGAGCGCATGTCGCCCTGCGCCCAGCGCGCAAGGCTTTTCAGCGCCTCCTCCTCGGCTTCGATGCCTTCGGCCTTGCACACCTCCCTGAGATATTTCGCTATGCTCGGCGACGGCACCTTGCCCATCTTGAGCAGCGTGCAGTGTTGCCTGACGCTTCTCAGCTTCTGGTCATACGGGTCGTTGGCTATGACGATGACAGGGTATGAAGAATTTTTTATCAGATCAACCACGGTCGATGCCGCGCCCCTGTCAGACCTGCCTGATATTCCGTCTGCCTCGTCTATCACCATGACCTTTCCGCCGCCGAACAGCTGCCTACTCATGGCGGATTGCAGGAAACCAGCCATCATGCCAGGCGTACGCTCGTCCGACGCGTTCAGCTCCGCGACGGCTAGCCCGAGCTCCTTGGCCGCAAGCTCCGCGAGCAGCGTCTTGCCGACGCCTGTCGGGCCTGAAACCATCAGCGCCTGTCCCCTTTTCCATCCCCTGAGCCAAGCCACAATCTCGGATGCCGCCTTCCCCTGCCCCGCCATCCCTGACAGGGATTTCGGCCTGTGCTTCTCCGTCCAGTCCTGCTCAACCATAGAAGAAGAATTGGATGAGGGGCTTTTATTGTTTCTACAGTCCCTGAGCCCTGATGAATTCGAAGGCCATTTCAGTTGCGACTGCGCCCTCGGCAGCTGCCGTCACTATCCTCTTGCTGCAGTTGTCCGAGCAGTCGCCTGCCGCGAACACGCCGGGCACGCTGGTCATCTGCTTCCTGTCGACCTTTATGAAGCCGCCCTCGTCCGTCTTTATGCCTATGTTCTTCCCAAGCTCGCTCGCGGGCACGGTCCCTATTGCGATGAAAACCCCGTCCATGGGAATCTCCTTCTTCTGCTTTGTCTTCACGTCCTGTATGACTACCGATGTGACCATCTTGCCGCCCTTAATCTCCTTCAGCATGGAATTCCACATGAACTTTACATTGGATTTTGCAAGCTCCTTCCTGTAGACATCGACCGCCCGCAGCTCGTCGCGCCTGTGGATGAGGATGGTATCAGCGCCTATCTGCTCAAGCAGCAGCGCATACGTGGCCGCGGTGTCGCCGCCGCCTATGACGGCAACCTTCCTGCCGCGATAGAGAGGCCCGTCGCAGTTCGCGCAGTAGCTCACGCCCCTGCCCGCAAACTTCTCCTCGCCAGGAACCATGGCCTTCCTGTGCTTCGCGCCCGTGGCCATTATCACCGTTCTGGTCTCGTATTCGCCTTTGTCCGTCTTGACGACAAAACCCTGCCCCTTCTTCATGATTTCAACGGCCTTCTCAGGCTTCACGGGCACCCCAAGCTTCTTCGCATGCGACCTGAACTTCTCCATGAGTTCGGGCCCCATCATGCCCGGCGCGCCTGGCCAGTCGTCCACTATCGATGCCTCCTCCACAGTGGACATCGACGTGGGGTCTCCCAAAACCAGGATGTCCATGGAACGCCTCACCGCGAAAATGCCTGCCGTGAGCCCGGCCGGTCCCGCCCCTATTATTATGATGTCATGCATGCCCATGTTGCACCTTTCTAAAGGATTTCGGAAGCGCCTTTTTAAATACCTCTTCGCCTTCCGCTTCACCAAACAAGGGTGGTTACCTTCGCGTCCCCGTTGGTTTCTTCTATCTTGTACCACCTCTCCTCTGAAAACACATTCGTCCTGTTAGGAGGTATGGCTCCGTATGCGGTCGTGCTGCCGCCTGCGACCTCGAATGAGAGCCTGAAATCCCTGTTTATCAGGTTTTTGGACTTGAACTCGCTGTAATTTATGGCGCTGAGCGAGTCTATGGCAGCCTGCGACAGCATTATTTTCAGGTCGCCGGCATGCGGTATCGTAAGGTTGGCGTTGGCGGTGTCGAACGTGCCAGTGCAGTTCCTTGCGCTTGCGCTCCTGTTGCTCACCCTCATGGTGAAGTTGTTCCCGCCCTGTATGACGTTCGGCTGCCAGTAAAGCGTGCTGCCGTCTATCTTGTAAGGCACCTGCGCGGAGGCATTGTTGAAAACCATGGTCGTGTTGGCCTCCCCATCAGATGTCCAGTGATGGTAGGCATACATGACGCTCGTGGTCTCGTCCGGCGAATCGTATGACATGGGGGCGTCATACACGCTGTTGGTTATGTTGCCTATGATAACGCCGCTTATGCCCTCAGCTACCTGGTCCAGAGGCACGCCCGCCTGCGAAAAAAGCGTGGAGTAGTACTGGAAAGACCAGGAAACGAACAGTATGAAAATGAAAAACGCTATTATCCAGTCAAGCTGTATCTCGCCCTTGCTCCCTTTACTCATCATGAACTATTGGCATGGACTGAATATATTGGCAGAACATACTCACATGCTGCGCGATTTCTTGCCTGAAAGCCTCAGCCATAAAACCCACAGCAGCAGCGCCGCGAGGCCCATGCCCACCTGCCAGACGTAGTCGTGCACGAGCATGGCCGCGTCCAAGTCGCATGAGGAATACGTCGCGACCACGGCCAGAACCCTGAATATGTTTATAACCCAGATGGCTGCGATGCCTGCGGCCAGACCCGCAACCCTTGTTCTCCATTGCCTGCGCGGCACAGCGAGCAGCAGGGCGGCAAAGAACAGCATCGCCTTCCATCCCGTGCAGTCCGCGCTTATGTTGAAGAAGAACGGCGGCTTGCCTGCGAATTCCGTGACGATGCCCGCCCCGTATAAAATCGCATTGAATCCTGCCGCGCCAAGTACCCAGTGCGATTCGCGGGCAACTTCGAGCTGAACAGGTCCCAGACTGATGCCGAATGTGATTATGAGATAAACAGGCACAACCATGACAACAACTTTCAGCAGGAACTTCTCAAGCGCCCAGAGGCGCCTCTGGCTTCTGGACATTCTGAACTTGCCTTTGGCGATGGCATCAACCCCCCTGATGGAAAACTTTCTTTCAGTTTTCTTGGCTGTTCCAGCCCTGCTTCTAGGCTTCCTCCTCTTGCCCTCCTTTCTTTTGGGATTGATGTTTTTCTCCGAAGCCTTCACGAGAATCTCCTCCTGCACTCCTCTATGCTCCTGCCTTTCTGAAGCACGCAGAGCATGACATTTTCCACGGCGCCTTCGTCCATGCCTTCTGTCGAGCTGTAAGCCCTGTCTATGACGTGCCTTATGCGTTTCCACGCGCGCAGCGCCGCAGCCAGAGCGTCCCGCTCGTGCTTGTTTTTCCACAGCTTTCTATCAGGACTGGCCTTCTTGCTGTATTTCTCGGCAATCTTCAGCTTCTCCGATATGGTCATGTTGCTTTGAGGATGGAAGAGCTTTGACGAAAAGCCTGATGCAATCTTCTCCAGCATCATGGGCGGAGGATTGACGTCGCCTGCTATGATGACGGGCTTGCCGCAGTCTATTATCATGCGGGATATTGCCGCCTGCGTGGCGTGCTTCATGCTGCGCAGCAGTAGCAGCCCGCCTTTGAGGTCAATCACCGCGACTGCCGTGGTAGTCCCGGGGTCTATGCCTGCAATAACGAGCCTCGTACAACCACCATGATTAATTATTCAGAATCTAACTAATATTATGAAGTATACCGAATCGGTTCTAACGAAAAACAGGAAGGGCGAAACAGAGGTCAGAAGGCTTGTGTCAAGGGGAAGGTTCGTGAAGTATGACTATATCCTTGCCGATTCAGGCAAGGTTTCAGAAGGAGGCAAGTTCAGCATAATATTAAAGGACGAAAAAGGAAAGGAGGAGCATTACTTCATGATTCCGATGAAGGGAAGGTTCATGGCCATTCCGGAAAAAACAACCAAACCAAGAAAGGTCTGGAATGAGAAAGCAGAAAAGGTTGAAGATGTATGAATGAATATCACGGCATTGTCATTGATGTCAGCCAAAAGAATAAGGATATTTTCAAAAAACTCAAAATAATAGGCAAAAAGGTTTCTGGAGAATGGGTTTTGTACAAGATTTCGGTGCCTGCTGAAAACATCAGCAATAAAATCAGCACACTCCAGAAAGGAATGGCTGATGGATTCTACTTCCATTTCTACAGGGACAATGAGCTTGTTGTCGTGTTCAAGGACAGGATATTCAATATTGAAACCGATAGAAGCACATGGAATGCAGCTGTTGAATACGGAAAATCATTGGGCATACCAGGGAAACAGCTCGACTTCCGCCCATGCAGGGTGCAGGACGAGAAATACTGACCTACTCCTCTTCCTCGTCCACGCGCATCTGCTCGTCGGTGAGGCCCTTGCGCTGGCGTATCTGCCTGACGACCTTGTCCTGTAACTCGCGCGGCAGCGGTTCGTAGACTATGTCGATGAGCCAGAAGAACCCCAGCCCGCCCGTCGACGACTTGAGCGCCGAGTTGAAGCCGAACATCTCGGCGACCGGAATCTTGGTCGTTATGCTCGTGACGCCGCGCTCCTCCGTCATGTCGATTATCTGGCCGCGCCTGTTCCCGACTTCCTTGGTCGCGCCGCCCATCTGCTCCGTGGGAACGTCAATCCTTATGAGCTGCTTTGGCTCGAGTATGTATGCGCCGCCCTTCACCATGGCGCCGCGTATGGCGCGCCTCATGGCGGGTATGACCTGCGCCGGGCCGCGGTGTATGGCGTCCTCGTGCAGCTTGGCGTCAACCAGCAGTATCTTCACGGCAGCGCACGGCTCGCGCGCCAACGGGCCCTCGTCCATGCTTTCCCTGAATGCCTCCTTGCAAAGCTCCATGACCTCAAGGATGGCCGTGACGCCGTGGGTGGCGTCAATGAACATCGACTTGTTGTGTATCAGCTTGATGCTCTTGGCCTCGTCCCTGTCAATGCCGAGCTTGACCAGCTTGTCCACGAGGTTTTGGTCCTTCTTCTTTATCTCAAGATCCGACGGCACCTCGCCGTTGACCATAGCATCGAATATGGCCTTGTCCAGCGGCGCCGCGATGACATAGAACCTGTTGTGCTTGTTGGGTGACTTGCCCTCGACTGCCTCCTTCGTCACGCCCTTCACGCTCTCGTTGTATATCACGATAGGCGGCGACACCGAGACGTCGATGCCTTCGTCCTTCAGCTTCCGCTCGACCTTCGCATCAAGATGCAGCTCCCCAAGCCCCGAAACAAGGTATTCTCCCGTTTCCTCATTTATCTTGACCTGCAGCGTGGGGTCCTCGCGCGCGGTCTTCTTCAGGAACTCTATCAGCCTCGTCAGGTCCTGCGGTTTTTTAGGTTCTATGGCCTTCGTCACGACAGGCTCGAAGATGTGCTTTATGGCCTCGAACCCCAGAATCTTGTGTTCAGACGAGCAAAGCGTCTCGCCCGACGAGGCGTCCTTCAGCCCGACTATGCCTACGATGTTGCCCGCGTCGACCTCGTCCACGGCCAATCTCTGCTGGCCGCGGTAGACGCCGACCTGCTGCACCCTTGCCGCAGAGCCCTTGCCGAGAAGGAAGACCTCCTGTCCTGCGACAATCTTGCCTGAAAAAATCCTGACGGTCGCCACGTAGCCGGAATGCTGCGTGGGATAAACCTTCGTTATGACGGCCGCCAGCTGCCCGTCGGGGTTGCATGCAAGCATGTTCTTGCCGTCCTCGGACTTGATGTCCCCCGGCCAGAGCTTGGGCACCCTGTACTCCTGCGCGGCCTCGGGGTTCGGCAGGTGCCTTACAACCATGTCGAGTATGACCTTGTAGAGCGGTGCCTTCTTCGCCAGCTCGTCCTCCCTGCCGCTCGTCGTGAACTCTATTATGTCCTTGAACGAGATGCCCGCCTCCTTCATGAGAGGCACGGATATGGCCCATTTCTTCTTGGCTGAACCGAACGCGACTGAGCCATCGTTGATGTTGACAAGCCACTTGGTCTTGTACTCATCCTCCGCGTACTTCTGTATCAGGTTGTTGACCCCGTTGATTATGTTGAGGAAGCGCTGCTGCATCTGCTCGGGCGTCAGCTTCAGCTCGTTGATGAAGCGGTCAACCTTGTTTATGAAAAGCACGGGCTTCACCCTCTCGCGGAGGGCCTGGCGGATGACAGTCTCTGTCTGCGGCATCACGCCCTCCACGGCGTCGGAAAGCACTATCGCCCCGTCAACGGCGCGCATGGCGCGCGTCACGTCTCCGCCGAAGTCGACGTGCCCGGGCGTGTCAATCAGGTTGACGAGGTAACCCTTGCCGCCGAATGTGTGCACCATGGAGGCGTTGGCCGCGTAAATCGTTATCCCCCGCTCCTTCTCCTGCGGGTCGAAGTCCATTACGCACGCCGTCCCTGCGAGCGCCTCGTTGAGCATGCCCGCGCCTGCGAGAAGCGTGTCCGTGAGCGTGGTCTTGCCGTGGTCTATGTGCGCCACGATGCCTATGTTCCTTATCTGCTCGTGCTTGCGCATGAGCTCCATAATCGTCTTGTTCAGGTCCTTCTCAGATGGCATATCAAATCAACTTCACTTTGAAGTGGTTTAGAATATGAAAGAGAGAGTATATAAATAAGCTAAATCCCCAACTTTTGGGGCAGCTCCGCGACGCTGGCGATGTCCCTGCCGACCACGAACGTAGTGACGCCCGCGGACTTGCCCGCCTGCTCGTCGGTCGGCGTATCGCCGACCATGACAGCGTCCTCCTTTGCGATGCCGAACTTCTTGAGCGTGAGCAGTATGCCGTCGGGGTTCGGCTTCGGTTTCATCGCCATGAGGTCGGGGATGGCGTCGAATTCAAGGCCGAGATGGCCCATGACCTTCTCGGCAACCCATTTCGGCGTGTTCGACAGCAGCGCGGTCTTTATGCCTTCCTTCTTCAGCAGCGCGAATAGTTCATCCACGCCGCCGAACAGCCTGAGTTTGCCCAGCTGCTTCAGGTATTCCCTGAACAGCATCTCTGCCGCGACCTTCATGTTCTCTATCGGCATGCCGTTCTTCCTCCATGCCGAGCTGAACGGTATGCCCCAGCACCTTGTTCTGAACTCCTCGGCAGTTAGTTCTTCCCCCCATGACCTCATCAGGCTTCTTGCAGCCTCGTACCACGCGTCAAAGGAATCCACGAGCACGCCGTCCATGTCGAAAAATATTATTTTTATCGCCATCAAACCACGCGAGTTGGAATTTCACAATATTGTTCTTGTTGGCAATGCTCTTGCGCCAAAATCTGCGCTTTTTGCGCAGATCAAGCCCAACAGGCAGCCAATCAACGTTCACAAGCATCAAGAGCAACATCCTGCCATTCCAAGCACGCACGTGAAACCGTCAGCTTGTCTGCTTGATGCTTGGCCTCTTCAGGACTTCTATACTCTCCACCTCGCTGAAACGGACGGGATACACCTTGTTGCCGAGACGCTTCATCTCTTTCTGCATCGCACCCGCGACTATGTCCTTCACGAACCCTTCTATGTCGCTCTTCTTGGCCCCCGCCTCCAGCTGGCTGTCGATGATTTTCCTTATCTTCCCCTTGACCTTGGCGTCGGTCTTCCTGTTGAGTATGAGAAGAGCGACCACCTGCAGCCTCCAGCCGTCCTTCGTCTCAACGTTCCTCACATGCCTTACCTTCTCCGTTCTCTTCCTCACGACGTGGAACATGTAGTCGCGGGTGGACGAGTAGCCATCAAAGACGGTCGATGCCTTCTTGCCATCAACGGCGTCTATCTTGAATGTCAGGTTCATGTAATGCTTGGATGACTGGCCCGTGAGCTGCGAGACATTGACGAGAATTCTCCGCCCGATGATTGCCGAAGAATCAATGGCAGGCGTCTCCGCAAGCACGACACCATTGAACATCTCAGGGGCCGATATAACGAACCAATCCTTGCCCTTCCATCTTCCTGGCCTTTCCTGCAGCCGGCCTTTCGGCTGCTCCGCCTTCTGCTCCTGCTTCTTTTCCTCTGCCATAACCAGCATTTTCCCCTTTGCCAAGATCTTGCAGCTTTTTGCCTGAGCTTGCGCGCCGCAAGCTCTCGCGCTCTCGCGCAAGATTTGTTAGTATTGTCTCTATGCTATTTATAAACATTCGTTCTGAGCCTCTGGGTATGTTCGCGCCCGCCGCGTTGCCGTGCCCGCCGCCCTCGCCGCCGACGGACTTCGCTGCCTCCTCGACGATTTCCTTCAGGTTCATGCTGCCTGCCAGCGGGTCGGGAAGCCTTGCGCTTACCTTCGTCATGTTGTTTTCTGAGTCAACGAAACAAAAGACAGGCATGTCTGGCAGCCTGCCCGAATGGGAAAGTATGGATGTTACATTGGATATGACGTGCTCGGATATCGCGCCGCCGGCGAGTATGTAGCTTGCAAGCCCCGGGATTTTCTCCACCTCCCCATTGCCGTTCCTGCATACGCAGTCGAGCGCCCTGCCTATCTCCCTCCTGTAGCTTTCAAGCATTCCCTTCACTTCTTCGAATGCCGAAGGGCTGCCGAGGCATAGCTCCACGCCAAGGTAGCCCATGCCCTGCTTGCCCGCCGCGTTCAATATCGTCGCGAACTCGTTTGCGTCGCTGCAGCCCCCCTTGCCGGCCAGCGTGTAGACGTCGCCGAAAATCCACTCCGGATTGTCGTGGTTGCCCATCACCCTTTCCTTCACTATGCCCGACGCGAGCCTTTTCATTTCCTCCTCTGAAAGCTCGGACAGCGTCCTCCAAGCCCCGTTGCTCTTCAGCCCTATCCCCAGCTCCTGCAGGAAGTGCACGGCGCCCGACTCGGAGCCCGACACGCCCGGTATGTAGGGGTCGACGGAGAATTCGAGCGCCTTGTGTATCGGCCGCGTGGTCCTGCCCCATATCCTCAGCCCGCGCCCGGATTTCATCCTTCCCGAAGAGACCGCG
>CAZCTG010000017.1:0-11286 GCA_964501695.1 uncultured archaeon
CGACAGCGCCGCGCATGTGGCATACCAATATAAACAGCTTGAAGTTCTCTTATTGCTCAAGAGCGAGGGGGCAAACATGCAACTGAAAAACAAGGAAGGAAAGACGCCGTCCCAGATTAAGCCGATAGATGGAGAATTCATAAAAGGCATAGAGGCTATATTGCCAGGTGCGGAAGCTGGCGGCGGCGAGAAAACCCATACTGAACAGCATCAAACATAAAATGCGCTGCCATGAAAGAAATTTCGCAAAAGCCTCCCCCCACCGCAGGCGGGGCTTTTGCAATGCTTTGTCAACTTAACGGGCATGAACGAATGTTGATAAGCCCCCTCAGCCAATATCTTATGATGAAATATCATCTGGTTCTTGCCTCGTTGTTCTTTTGCACGCTAATTTTCGTGCAAAATGCGTCTGCAGCAACCATAAATCCCAAGAGCATTGACTCGGCGACCGTGAAGATAACCAAGAGCGGCGTGCTCCAGCCGACCGGGAACGTGCAGTCGGCGTCGCTCACACTCTACATAGCCCAGGAAGGCCAGCAGGACATCAGCGTGGCGCCTTCGGACTGGGAATACGTAGATGACGCCAGCGGCAACAGGATGGTAAGGCTGCATTTCAAGGACATCAGCCAGCCACAAACTTACTCGGTTGTGCAGGTGGTGAAATCCGCCGGGCAACGGCTGGACACCGAAGCCGTGCTTGATGCCGACGCCGAATACACGGCGGAAACAAGCGGGGCGCAGATAACGCCAAACATAAGCGCAAGCGCCTACCCGTTCGAGAGGACGCTGGAAGGCGTCGCGGGCATGACGGCATGGGTGCACAAGTACATGACGTATGACAGGTCGCTGTTCGGCATGAACAAGCCGAGCGACTGGGTGCTTGCGAACAGGCACGGCGTCTGCGTGGAATACTCAAACCTGCTCGCGGCGATGCTGCGCTCGAAGGGCATAGCCGCAAGGTATGCCAGCGGCTACGCCTATTCCAGCGAAGACAGGGGGCTCATAGCCCATGCCTGGATCGAGGTGCTGGCAGGCGGCCGCTGGGTCTCTTTCGACCCCACGTGGCTGGAAGGCGGGCTGCTTGACGCCACGCACGTGAAGACCTCCGCCTCAATGGACGGCATTGAAAAGGAGACGCTGAGCTATTTCGGCAGCGGCGGGCTGCAATGGAACAAGAATCCCGACGTGGCGGAGCTGGTCGATTATGCGGCAGCCAACGATAGTTCGATACGCATAGACGCTCCGGAAACCGTGCCGCTTGAAGGGGGCGGCTACATAAAGGCGACCCTTTTCAGCCAAGGCTGCAGCATGGTCCAGCTCAGGGCATCGTCATGCTCGGACAGCAAAGGCGGCAGGCTGTTGGACATCGAAGGCGGCACAAAGGATTTGTGGCTCTGCGGCTCCGCGAGTACGCTCTGGTCATTCACGAATTCGTTATCAGGCGGCTACATGTATGAATGTCCCGTGGTAGTGTATGACCAGTCGGGCGCAAAGGCTGAAGGGGTGGTTTCCATAGCAGGCCACGCCGAAGGGGCGCAGCCGGCCATAAGCGGGCCTGACTCGGCGGGCGTGAACAGGCCGTTCAAAATAACCACCAGCCGCGGGCTGCTTTTCTCAACAGAGCTCGGTGAAGGCGTCAGCCCATGGACGCTGACGCTGAAGAGCCCGGGAACGTACAATTTCTACGCCTATTCCAATGGCATGCTGGCGCACAAGACCGTGGACATCCGCGCAACCGAAGAGTTCGAGCTCGCGGCCAGCGCGCCGGCGCAGGTGAACCAGAGCACACCTTTCCTGATAACCGCAACATTGAAGAATATCGGTGGCACTGCGAAGGCAGCTATAATCAAGGCCGTGTTCGGCAACCAGACGCAGGAGCGGCAGGCAAGCATCGACGCGGGCGAGACTAGGCAGTTCGTTTTCAATTTCACGGCCTATGAGGCGGGCGCTGCCAAATACGTGGTATCAGCCCTCTCGGACTCTTACACAGGCTACTCGGGCAGCATGGACGTCATACCCGCATCTGAGGCGCCCAAAGGCCTGCTGGAATCCATCCTCGCGGCTTTGCAGGATTTTGTGAGCTGGCTGGCGGACCTTTTCGGGGCCAAATAAGCATGCATCGCCCTTATTGTCTCGCGAAAGTTCTGTGTCTTGCGTCCATAAACCTTATAAATAAGGCAGGCAAAGAATTGTCATATAACGCAAGACTTCATCAGGCAACGCAAGACAATTGATAAATTAAAACCATCGCATTAAGCAAAATAATCAAGCGATTCCGTCATCAAGGACAAGGCGAAGCGTGTATGGCCAAGGACATGAGCCCGCACTACATAGAGAAGAAGGATTTCGAGGACATCTACAGGATAGAGGACAGGCACGAGCGGCCGATTTTTGAGGAAGAAAAGGAGAAGGAAGAGCGCAAGGAACGGGTGCTGAAGCAGATACAGCGGCGCGCCCTGCCGAGAATGGAGGAAGCGAAGCTGCAGACGCTGGACAGGAAGCCCAGCGAGGTCATAGGCACGATTTTCGACAAGGTGAAATTCCTCAAGGAGAGGATAGCCGAGCTGGAGTCCATGATAAGCGAGAGGGTGGAGATTCACAAGGCCATCATCAAGGACATAGACGAGGACATAGGCATCACGAACGACCTCGCCGCCCACAGCATGGACCTCGACGAGCGCAGGAACCTCAAGCTGGACATGAGCATTCTGCGCAAGGAGAAGCGCCACGAGAGCGTGCAGTTCTGGCACGACATAGTGGAGTTGCGCGCCGAGCTGCGCGAGATGGTGGAGAAGTTCCAGATGGAGACCGAGATATCGGGTCTTTTCAGGGACCTCAGGAAGGACGAGGCGGAAGAGGAAATCAAGACTGAAAAAGCTGAATCCAGCACTTGACTGCATTAATGCTGCGACAAATGCAAGGCAAAGGTTGATGATTATGCCAACCATGGAAACGACCGAGCGGATATTCACCGAGGAGCTGAAGAGCCTCATACCGATACTCGGAAAGGAAAAGGCGCTGAAAATCAGCAGGGCATACCTGCTGGGCGACGAGGACACGCGGGTGCGCATATTCGAGATGATGGACGCAATAAAGGCCGCGGCATTCACTGACAAGGACCTGAGGGAGACAGTGCTCCGCGAGCCGCCTTCCAAGGCCGAGGCCATGAACGGTGACATAGAGCTGGGGACCGTGCTTTACGGCAAGAAAAGGCTTTACTCGTTCAAGATAAACCAGCAGATGCTGCTGGCTCACATGGGCATATTCGGCTCGTCGGGCTACGGGAAGACAAACCTGTCTTACTTGCTGGCCGAGCAGCTCTCGGAAAGGGACATACCCGTGATAATCTTCGACTTCTCCAAAAGGAACTACCGCGACCTGCTCAACACCGAGCTGAAGGACGTCATAAAGATTTATACCGTCGGCAGGGAGGTTTCCCCCCTGAGATTCAACCCGCTCAAGCCGCCGCCGGGCATACAGCTCTCGCAATGGATAAAGGAGTTCAGCGTCATTTTCGACCACGCGTACTGGCTGCTCGGCGGGGGCAGGCACATCATAATGAAGGCCATGGACGGCGTTTATTCCGAAAGGAACAACCCCCAGATGCTTGACCTGAAGAAGTGGCTCTACGAATACGAGGAGAACGTGAAGAGCGCGCGAGAGAAGAACTGGCTTGCTACAGCAGGCCGCCCCTTGGAATCGCTGTGCTTCAAGGAGGTTGGAGAGATATTCGAATGCGACGAGGGTGTGCTGCCCTCGGACTTCATGAAGCCCGGCCGGATAACCATACTGGAGCTGGATGGCCTGACGGACAGCGACAAAACCTTCTTCATAGAGATAACGCTGCAGTGGCTCAGGGACTTCATGCTCGTCCACGGCAAGCGCGAGAAGCTGCAGGGTGTGGTCATCCTCGAGGAGGCGCACCACATCCTCAACAGGGACAAGGCAAACAAGATGGGCTCGGAAACAGTCATAGACCTCGTGTTCCGCGAGGTGCGCGAGCTGGGACTTGGCATGATATACATAGACCAGCACCCGTCGCTGATATCTTACCCTGCGCTGGGCAACACCTCGACGCAGATATACATGAACCTCGCGCTGGACACCAAGCACAGCTCGGACATTCTCGACGCGAGCAACATGCTGGCGCTGGATTACAACGAGCAGGGCAACTATCTGAGGCGTCTGCCCGTGGGCCACGGCTTCATACTGTGCAGGATGAGCAAGTTCCCCGAATCCTTCCTCATAGAGTTCCCGCACATACGGCTAGACAAGGGCAGCGTCACAGACGAGGACGTGGCGGTTCACATGGGCAGGAACCTGCCGGCAGAGGAAGGGGGGGGCGAAGAAGAAGCAGTCTCCGAAGGCACAGAGGGGCAAGTTGACTCCCAAGCGCAAGCCCAGGCGCGGCAGGCGGCGCAGCCTGTTGAGAAGCCCAAGCCCGAGAAGCTCAGGCTCGACGAGATAGACGAGAACGGCTGGAAGGTGGTCAAGGTGCTGGGCGAGGGCAAGGGCGCTTTCACGTCGCAGATATACAAGATACTGGGCATGTCAGGCACGGTGTTTGCCAAGACCAGCAAGAGGCTCGAGGGCATGGGCCTGCTTGGCTTCTCGCGTGCCAAGCTGGGCAAGAACTGGCTTAACTACTACTTCCTCACGGACAAAGGCGAGGGGCTGTTCGTCAAGACCTTCGGCGGGCTGAAGGGAACAGCGAACCTTGACATGGACGGCGTCTACGACATGTTCGGCGCCGCGGGCTGGAAACATGAGAGGAACGGGTTTGAGCTCTCGGTGGAAGCCGACGACAGGAAGATGCTCATAATGCTGGTGGACGCGCCCGACAAGGCGAGGATGCTGGCAGACCTCGCGAGGACGCGCTACTTCGTGTGCGCCAACGACAGGCTCAAGAACATCGTGGCGCAGCAGGCGGCGAGGTATGCAAGGCAGACGAAGGTAGGTTATGTTCTCTTCATAGCCACGACCAAATCCTTCGAGGACAAGGGCGAATTCGAGAGGATTGAGTTCGCGTAAGATTCAAATTCGACAGCCACCCCTTTCTAGGCGGATGATGCTTTAACCAAGCATCAAGGGTTCAAAGGCCAACGCAGTTATTTCCCGCTACACCTTTGGAGTGGGAACAGTGTGGGTTAATTTTATAAGTATTGCGGCACAAATAATGCAAAGCGCAGTCGTAGCCAGCGCATTTCATGCTACACAAGTCATTCATAACGATAGTCTACAGCAACCTGCAGGCTGTCTTGCCTCAAGGGGCGTGCATGATTCTGTTACAGTTATTTAGCGGCCCAAGTTTGACATAAAGCAAAATAAAAACTTACAGGATTTCAGCCCAAGCTATTATGGTCTGTCAGTGTCTCTATTTGCACTGTAACCAGAACGATTGGCAATGAAGCCCCGTTTGAAAAGAGGATGTACGTCTTGGGCCGCACAAAAGCAATCCTCCGGTCTGGATGCTGGAGGTTAACGGATTAAAACGTTTTTTGCAAAGGAGAACAGAAGATATGGAAAAGAAAAAGAATCACAATAGAGCAAAAATTGTGGGTGGGTCCGAATTCATGAGTGAAAATCTGAGGCTTTCATCTTTTGCATTGAAACAAGCAATGCTCGGCGCCAGAACTGCAATATTGATTACTAAGGAAGGAAGATATTCAGTAAGATTCAAACACCATGTTACTACAGAAATAGACATTTACATCGTGCAATGCAAAGTGGATAGTTCTGATTGCTTTACTGCAGGAAGAACACTTGAAGAAGCCAGTTCGGAAATGGTCAGATATATAGAGGGTCTGCAAGCAACTCCTGCGGTCAGGGCAGTTGAAATGACTAAAAGGCCATTATACAATGTTTGCGCATAGCGCGCAGAGAAAGGAGTCTGTGTAAAGTGCTCATTCTGGCTGTAGATTTCAATGAAGAAAAAGAGATAAGCGATATAGATGGTTGTGATATTAGGATTGGTGATGATATAGGAATTGTCGTTACAAGCGTCAGAGGCAACAAAGTACGTATTGGTATAATCGCACCAAAGGTTATACCGGTGCATCGCAAGAAAGTGTACGAAGCGATTCAGCGCGAAAAAGGTGAAAAAGCAAAACTGACTTCGGAGTAGGGTGAAAAGCTGCTGAAGGGCGAAACTTTTAAATTCCCCTATTATCCAGTCAGCTATTCCAATATTTGGCTGCGTACAAGAATAGGGACGAGGAGGAGCAGCTTCCTCTTCGGCAGTATGGTTTGATGTTTGTCATGGATGGCTCCTCCTCAAGGTATCTTATTTTTTGCAGAAGGAAAAAGGGAAATAAGAAGTTTTTGATATTTGAAGGTTGCCCTGAACGGAAAGGAGGCGAAAAAATTAAAAGGGCAAAGCGCTAACACAAAAATTGTCCTTATTAAGGAGAAAGACCGACTATGAAAACTCGTTCAAGGGACCGCCCTGAGGGCGGAATATTAGTAGTCTAAAAACACGGCACCTGACAATTTAATTTGTTAATTTCTAAATCTTGCTCCAAGGCAATTGTCCCAGAGCAAGAACCAATAAATGCCCTGATGGGTAAGGTTTGGGTTTTTGCCCTCTGCAAAAATCATAGGCGAACTAGACGTATTAAATAGTAGGAGGCAACTCAGACATATAAATCGCACGGGATTACGGCACTGTTTGGCCATTTTACTGCCTTGGCTCATAACAGATTCCTTAGGCAAGAATACCGGCCCCGAGCCCGTGCAGGCAATACTAAGCATTTCTACTTTCCCCGTTGCTGCATGGGGACAGTGCAGGAACAGAAGTAGCAGGTTCATCCCCCCGCATCTGCTACTTTTTGCTCTGTCAACTTAACGGTCATAATGACGGGGGGAGTGGGAATTTACACAGGAAATATTTAAGCCTGCTGAACCAAGATATATAACAGGTGGCAGTGACCATCGGAAGCCATCATTTTAATCCGTTCAAAAATTTCAATAATATTGAATTGAAGTGAATTTCAATTCATCATTCAGGCTCAGGCCGCATAGAGCAACATCAGATGTAGTGCACTAAAAATATTAAGAAAGTCGCTCTTATACTCCCCTTCTTTTGGTCTGTATCTTGTGGTTAGTGTGGAACCATGAAAGCAGATTACAGAAGCAGCTTATGGTTCATGGTCCTTCTCCAAATGGAACCGCTCTCTGTCCATGAATCATTCTCTGCTTTATTCTTGTGTCAATCAAACGGGATATTTGATTGTCCCTTTAAATAGACGTGAATTAATATAAATAATTGTACCGCATTGACCAAGTGAAACAAGCGGTTTCGTGCTAAAGGGATGATGCGATGGTCAGATGCCCGTTCTGCGCGAGCGAGCGCAACGTCTGGCGCGGCTGGAGGAACAACGCCAGCGGCAGGAAGAGGATGAAGCTGTGCAAGTCGTGCGGCCGCAAGTTCACGCCCGACGACGGCTTCCTGAGGATGAGATTCAGACCGGAAATCATAAGGAAGTCCATGGAGATGCGCAAGAAGGGCTTCTCCTCGTCGGAGGTCAAGGAGCACCTCCAGCGCTACGAGGGCGTCAAGGTATCGAGGTGGACGATAATCAAGTGGGAACGGAAGTTCAAGAAGGAATGAAACCCTGCTTTTCAATCTCGGATTTTCGCACGGGAAATTGTTGTTCTTGGAGCAGCATCAAAGCCCCGAGCTGGAATAATGGCTGAGGTTTTGACTGTCTGCCGGTTGGTTTGTCAAAACCGTCAGATGATTTGATTCCAAGAGCATTGCATTTGGCGAAGAAGCATCGCCCAAGGGAGGAAGAAGGGCTGTTGAGAGCTTTCTACGTCCCCATCTGTGGAATTGATGATACGCACAATATAGCGCCAAAATTATGCACTTAAAAAACTTATTGACAATTATTGAGCAATAGCGTTTCATGCTTCCAAACAATTCGAAAGACATACTATGAACGCACTGTGCGTACGTAGTAAAAGGCAAAGAGCCTGTATATGAACTTTTTCTTAGGAAGAGGAAGGAAAACTTAAGAAATATGAAGAGGAGTGAACTACTTAAGCTAATAAAAGATGCAGCATTTCTACAAGGAGGCAACTTCAGGCTTCGAAGCGGCAGGAAAAGCCGGCACTATGTAGACAAATACATGTTTGAATATAAGCCTGGAATTTAAGCCTGGAATTCTGGCGGAACTGGCTTGGTTATTGGAGAAGAAGGTCGCTGGCGCTGACCTAATCGCTGGCACGGAGCTTGGCAGCGTGGCGTTGGCTGCTGTTACTTCCGTAGCAAGCGACATTCCTTACATCATAGTGCGCAAGAAAAGTAAGAAATATGGAACAGCCAAACTGATTGAAGGGCTGGACAAACTCGAGTCCCTTAAAGACAAGCATGTGCTCCTGATTGAGGATATCACCACCACAGGATGGCAGATTCTGGAAGCAGCAAGATTGCTCAGAAGTTGTGGTGCTGAAGTGCGGATTGTTGCAGTAATAGACCGCTAAGAGGGCGCCAAAGAAGCTATTGAATCGGAGGGGTTCAAGTTTGAATCAATATTCAGCATAAAGGATTTCAGCAGCAGCATCTGAGTACGGAAAAGAAAGAGAACGGCGGACAAAAGGTTTCCCGACATCCTAGGTGGCGGGCCTGCTGCGCGTGGCCTGCCGCCTTCCGTCTTGCATTATAAACCCAATTCTTTATGGAGGAACACGGTACAGATGGCAAACAAGAACAGGAATGGCAGCATTAGGAACGGCAGAAGGAGAAACGAAACAAAAAGGCATTCAAGGCACAAGGCCGAGCAATGCCAAAGAAGAAACAGGAGACTTTAATGAGAACAAAAGGGTCACTGCCAATGGATATGAAATTAAAAAATGTTTTGGAAAATGTGGGGGTAAAAAAAGTTGTTCAAGCGTGGAGTATGTGAGTCCTGTCGCTGGAGAGCACCAGATACTACAAAGCCCACGGAGCAGCCTCAGGTTCTTCTGAAGGCTAGACCGCGGCAGGGAAACCTCGGGGAATACCGGCAAGCATGATTCCGGCACGGGGGATGGCAAAGAAATATTGATGGGCTCAGAACGATTTTAGTCGTTGCCACCAGAAGCAATGTGCATTATGGTGGCAGCGTTCTTTTGCAGGCTCGTTGTCTGTGAAGGAGCGGTAGCGGGTTTTTAATAACATTTACCGCTGCCGTTATTCTGTCAACTTAGAGGTATTTTTTAAGATAGGTTGGGAACTTTATTGTTATATAGATTAAGGCTTCTTGGCCCTTTTCCATAGAATGGCAGCAGCGACTATTACTATGATTACCACGATTATGCCTGCGTAAGTGGCTGCCTCGCCCGCAGTCATCATGCCTGTTACTCCGCTAGGTGTTGAAGGCGGTGTTGTTGCGGCGGCTGGAGTTTGTGTTGGTGTTGATGTAGGCGTTAGTGTTGGAGCCGGAGGAGTTGTTGTTAGTGTGTACGTGCAAGCCTGTGTGGTGGCAGGTTTCTTGTAGCCAGGCCCGCAGGTGCCTATCGTGTAAGAGCATGTCCTTGTCTGTGTGCCGTTAGGCTGGCACGCGCTCCAGTCACTGCATGTCCATTGGTTTTCAATACAGCCGCCGCCCACCGTGTTGCCTGTTATAACCGGCGCCGGGGGTGCAGGAGGCGTGTTGCCGAATGCTCCCCATATTGAGAAGTGGTCCGTTATCGCCCATACATAGTTGTTTGCCGTGTCAACGCCGCCATTGGGGGTGTCATACTTTTCCCATGCATTGGATGTAGTGTTGTAGAAGTACAGCCTGAGCGTGCCCTCGTCAATACCGGCAGCAGCCACCTCAGCATCCGTGTAGTATAGCTTTATCATGACGCTGCTCATGTTTCCTGCGAGAGCCGGGGCTGTTATCTCAAAGTATCTGCCCAGCGCTGGGATGCCTACAGAGCTTGAGTTTGCGGCCGAGCTTGATTCATTGACCGATATACCAACTGTTCCATTTACACTGGCGTTTATCTCAAGCGTGATATTGCCTAAGGAAACCGTCGTTATGTTCCCGTCCTCAACGACAACGCTGTTGTTGACCTGCGCATTGCGGTCTATCATGACCTCGACCGATTTATTTTCCTCGCGATTACCGGCATTGTCGGTTGAACAATATCTCACATAATTGATGCCGTCTTGCGTTACTGGAACCACTTTGCCGATATGGCCTTCAATGCCTGCGGGGTCGCATGTGCCCGCTTGGTCAACGCAATAGAATGTGCTTGCAATGTCTGACAATGTATCTAATGGGTTAAGGTTCACCGTCTGGTCTTCCCTCTGCCAGACGCCATCCTTTGCGCTGCCGCTGTAGTCATCTGTTGTGGACGGAGGCGTTGTGTCATAGACTGTTGTTGTGTCAGCGGCCGCTGGAACATCTTCAACATTTACTGCATTATCAATAGCCATCGTGTAAAACTCGTAAATGCCGTCCCCTGACGGAGCAAATAAGAAGGTCGAGGAAAAGATTGTTCCGTGTCCGGCCTGGGTCAGTCCAGAGTCTGTCCATCCGCTGCCATCCTTATTATAATACAATGTGACGGTATCAATGCCTGATGTCGCATCTGAAGCGGTAAAATCGACGTCAATATCGTCCAGAGCGTCATATGCAGCCGAAGAAGCTGACGAAGAAGGCTTTGTCTTGTCTATCATGATTGTTTTTGAAATTGTTGCTTGGACATTTCCTGCATTGTCTTCGCTGAAGAACCTTACATAGCTGGTGCCTTCCGAATCAATTAAGAATGCCCCGCCATAAATCCATGAAGGTTCGCATGTGTCTGTTGCATCTATGCAATATAATGGATAGTCATCTGCGCAACCGCTGCCTGAACCATCATCGCAACTTAGAACCACAACAACATTATTGTTTGTCCATGAGCCAAATACATAGGCACCTGCTGATGCTGTTGTAACAGGAGGCGTTGCATCAACCGTGAATGATGACACGGCAAGAGGAGAGCTTGGATTGCCTGCAGCATCTGTAACTATTATAGTGCAGTCGCTGTAAGTGCCATCAGCAAGGACATCGAACGTTATTGCATTGTCGCCAGCCACTGCTGCTGTGGTTGAGCTTGAGCAGCTGCCAGCATAAGTTATTGTTCCTGCCTCGTCTGAGTTAAAGGTATAATCAGGCGTGTTGTCTTTTGTAAGGGCTGGCACAGGTGTGACCTCGGTGAGCATGGGAGCTGTCTTGTCTATTTTTATATTCACAGAATTGACGTCCTCTATGTTCCCTGCATTGTCTTCGCTGAAGAACCTTACATAGCTGGTGCCTTCCGAATCAATTA
>CAZCTG010000017.1:11386-12330 GCA_964501695.1 uncultured archaeon
GTTTGTCCATGAGCCAAATACATAGGCACCTGCTGATGCTGTTGTAACAGGAGGCAAACTATCCTCTACAAAAGCAAGACCTACCGTGGGAAGCATTGCGAATGACAGCACTAAAATAGGAGCAATGATTGCCATGATGGCGACTCTCGTTTTCAAGGTATCACCTATGGACTTGAATACTTTGATGTTGGGCTTAAATACTTTAATTCCGCCACCCGTAAGTGAAGTCTGGGACTTGTGGAATTATTGTCGAGCACCCCACGTAGTTGGAAATAAGCTTTATAAATATCTTACTACCTGTAAGGCACATCTTTGTGTTTATAAGGCTTGCTACTATCACTAACTAATACACTCTATGCAAGTCAGTGTGCAATTCATGTTAATCCAATCTATTACAAAGAGTTTGACCGCCAATGGCTCTGTCATGCAGCAACCGAATGATTATCGGTGAAGCAGAGCGGTTTGAAAAAAAAGGAAAGCAACGCCAGAAACGCAAGACAACCCGCGCGGCTATTTTTGTAAGCTTGGGCTGTAGAAATGAAGCATTTGTGATTATTTTATTGTGAACAAATTATAGATGAAGAAAGGAGGTATAAACGAAACACATAAAGAGTAGTTATTGGTGAATGTTGTTTTTTGTTGTTTTGCTGTAAGAAAGTAAGAAAAAAGTGTAAACAGAGAAAAGAAAGGAAAAAAAGGAAAGATGAAAAATTTGACGACAATTTGTTTAGTGGTAGCTTTCATGATGGCTAATGCTGTCGTGGCCAATGCTACATTAAATACGTTCTGGATGGAACCGGAAGACCTTGGCAACATGGTTATTGTGCCCAAGTCTAACCTTGGGGTGATCACATCCATAACCCAGCTTGACCCAGTCACCTATAAGTACCAAGGTCAGACCACTCAAAACCCCACTGAACAGGTCACTGAGGGCAAGGCTATAA
>CAZCTG010000018.1:0-12200 GCA_964501695.1 uncultured archaeon
AAGGCTTTAGCTTACCAACAACCTGATCAGCCGCAGACCAATCCCCAAGCGCCGAAGCTTTGGGCGTTGAAGCATTCCAGCATACAACGCCTATGGAGTATTGAGCCCACTTTCGCGGGGGTATCCTCCTCTTGGGGGCATGTTATCTACGTGTTATTAAGCTTTGCGCCAACCTTTCGGTTAGACTTGCATGGCTTAGTCGAATTTGGATAGCAGTGACCTCCGGCGGGATCAACCGGATTTGAAATTAGCGGGTGTAAATTCTCCTTGTTTGTTTTGTCTCAATAAGAATTCACCATCAAGGTTCCTGCTTCAAACCTGATGGACACAATACATCAAGCTCACACCGTCTTCATATCCGTGACCAAGGGCGCCGCCCATGACCTCGGTCTACAATGCCGTCCCCGGCAAGGTCTTTCCAGAGCCGTGAAGCCCTCGGAAAGCAATAAGTATATACGGCGGCTGGGTATTTAAAGGTTACGAGGGTTTTTTGAAGAAAAACAGTTCACTTCACCGGAATGTGCACAGCCCCGATGTTTATGGCGGCGAAGCGGTGCACGAGCTCTGCCACGGCGACGAGCACGCCCTGCGCCTGGCCGATGTCCAGCTTCAGGTCCTTCGGCTCGAGAATCTCCACGCTCGTCGGCGCGTACAGCATCACGAGCATGAGCAGAGACTCAAAGTCCTTCGACACCAATTCAAGCTCGACCACGTATGAATATGCCTTCTCTATGCTCGCTATGGGCTTCTTCACCTCCCTTATCTCGCCGAACTCCTTCTTGTAGATGAAGGACGTCTTGACCGACTCCATGCTCTTGACGTGCTTCTCGAGGGCGCTCTTCACTGCGTCCCTGTTTATGGCGAGCGCCTCAATCATCATTGCGCTGCGTATCCAGCCCTCGTTCCTGACCTTCTTGTCGGGGTCTATCTTTCCCGTCAGTCCCATAGAAATCATTTGCCCTCTCTGCTTTTAAGGTTTGGCCGCCTGCGCTTTTCTTGCAGGTAGATGCTGTACAACGACTCGAAGACGGCCGCGGCAAGAATGGAGGAATTCAGGAAGATGAACACGGTGTCCTCTATGATGACGCTGTGGATTACGAGAAGCGACGTGGCGAGTATGTAAATCAGCGTGAACTTCAGGTCGAGCAGCCTCCTGTGCTTCTCCACGGACTGCACCGCTTCGATAGCCCAGGCGCACACTATGATGAGCGCGCCGACCGTGCCTATTATATTAAGGGGGAATAATGGAGCCATACAGCCACCTCATGCAGAAACCACGGCCTGCCCGTTAAATCTTGTGCGCGTCGTCTTAAATCCTGCCCATGGCCCTGTTTCTGCGGCGCATCACCAGGTAGATGAAAGCGCCCACAAAAACCCATACCAGAGAAGCGACCTTCGCCGTGTCGCTCAGGTAGAACATGAAAAGGATGCAGCTGATTGCCCCAAGAATGGGCACCGCGGGATAGAGGGGAGTCCTGAAGAGCCTTCCCGTGTGCGGCTCGCTCTTCCTCAGCTTTATCAGGGATAGGTTGATGAACAGGAATGTGAAGAGCGTCCCGAAATTGAAGATGGACGCTATCGTGTCCAATGAATTGAAGAACAGCCCCGAGATGAGGGCGACGGCTATGCCGCCCACCAGAACGGAAACGTAGGGCGTGCCGAACCTTTCGCTGACGTAGCTCAACCGGTGGGGAAGGAGCCCGTCCCTTCCCATGGCGAAGCTTGCCCTCGTGCCGCCCACGATGGAGCTTAGGACGACGGACCCCGTGGCTATCAGCGCGGAGAACGATATGAAGTCCAGAAACAGCACGTTCCCCGAAACCGCCGCCGCGAGGTCCGCCAGCGGGGACGCGCTCAGGCCGAGGGCCCTCCAGTCGAGCACGCCTATCTCGATGGCCGCAACGGCCATGTACAGAACGAAGGAGACGCCGAACGCGAGCATGAGCGCCTTGGGTATCGTCCTTTTGGGGTCCTTCGTTTCCTCGGACATCATGGTGACCGTGTTGAACCCTATGAAGGCAAAGAATATTATTGCGGCCCCGCTGAACATGCCGCCCAGGCCGTTTGGGAAGAACGGCGTGTAATTGGCCACGTTGAAGTGCTGCGCGAGGAAGAAGCCGCCGAACATTACCAGCAGGGCGAGGGCGAAAATCTTTATCATCACCATGACGCCCGCCGTGTGGGTCGTCCTTTTCGCGCTGAACACGTTGATGAGCGTGAACACAATGGGCAGCGCCACGGCAGCCATTATGACGGGCGCGGGCCCGGAAAGCCCGAAAAGAACCGTGAAGTAGGCTGCGAAGCCTATGGAAACCGCGGCCGCCCCGATGATGTAGTCAAAGTACTTGAACCACCCGACCAGGAAGCTCCAGAACCTGCCGAAGGCCCGCTTCGTGAACGCGTAGCTGGCGCCGGTTTCGGTTATGAACGAGGCGAGTTCCGCCGACGACAGCGCGGTCAGCATGGCGACGACGCCGGCGAGGAGGAAGGACAATATCACGGAAGGCCCCGCGAGCCCCGCGGCCACCCCGCTGAGCACGAACACTCCCGCGCCTATGATGTTGGCAATCCCGACCGAAGCAGCCCCCCACAGACCTATTTCCCTTCTGAGTTTTGGCATCGTATCCAACATTGTATTGTGCCGGGTTATTAAAAAATCGATTCAGATGCCCATGTTTTTCCAGTAATATTGGCTGCTGCTTTTCATTCCTAGCAGGCGCGCTTAAAGGTCATTTCTTCCTTTCAAGTATTATCTCCTTTCCGACGGACCTGAACCTGTCGCCGCTGCAATGAAGCAGCGGCCTTATATCGTCTATGTCTCCAGCGGACTGTGCTGCCACAACTTCGCCTATTAGAAGAACATGGTCAGAGCCTTCTATTTCTACAAAATCTTTGACCCTGCACTCCAGCACCGCCCGCGATTCCTTTACCTTGGGAACATCTACCTTCTCCGAAGGTATTGCATAGAGCCTGTTTTTCTTCAGAAGGTCATCGCCAGGAATATGCTTTTCCTCACAATTCACGGCCTGCTGGGCAAAATCCTCTGAAACAACATTGACTACGAATTCGCCTGACCTCTTTGCGTTGATATAGGTGTGCTTTTCCTTGCTGCCAATGCCTATGGAAACGAGTGGCGGGTCAAAGCTCACCGGAACTATCCAAGAATATGGCGCTGCATTGATATTGCCCTTGTCATCGATTGTTGTTACAAGAACGGTAAGCCTCGGATAAATGAGCCTTATCGCATCCGACGGCTGTACTTTCCTCATACTGTCCACCTCTTGCCTGCCGTCTTAACTGCCGTGCCGCATTTTTTGCATTTGTCATTAAATAATACCGGGTAGCCGCGCCTCTCTATCACTGCAGCCCCGCACTTGGGGCAAACGGTATTCTCGTTGCCTCCTGCCACGTTGCCGACATAGACGTATTTCATGCCTGCCTTCTTGGCAACAACAGCCGCCGTCTCCAGCGTCTTGACTGGCGTCGGTTCAATGTTTTTCAGCCTGAAATGCGGGAAAAACCGCGAGAAGTGCATGGGCGTGCCCGCGCCGAGGTTTGACTTCACCCATTTCACTATCCCTTCGAGCACTTCGGGCTTGTCGTTCTTTCCCGGAATAACCAAGGTCGTGGTTTCTATCCAGACGCCAGCCTTCCTGTATATCTTCAGCGCGGCACGCATCGGCGCTTCAGCCTCCTGCTTGCCGTTCTTGGCCAATGCAGATTTACCCGCCGGCACACCGCACAGCGACTTGTAGAACGCGATGTTGCCCTTGAGGTCGACGTTTATGGCGTCCATGTAACGCGCGGCCTTCCGCGCGGGCCCGGGGCTCGTGTATCCGTTCGAAACCCAGACGTTGTAGAGCCCTGCCTTCCTCGCCAGCTTCATTATGTCCAGCGCGTATTCGAAGAACACCGTCGGCTCGGTGTACGTGTATGCAATGCCAGGCACACCGTTCGCCTTCGCCATTTCCACTACGGCTTCCGGTTCAACGTAATCGAACCGGGAGAAGAAGCCGTCAACCCCGTCAGATGTGCTGGATTCACTTCTCCCTTTGCCGTTGGTGCCTTCATCAAGCCCGTCAGACAGGCCAGCCACCATATTTTTACCCTTGATGCCTGCGCCAAGGGCGAGTGGGTGCGAAATCTCCCAGTTCTGGCAGTTTCCTACGGCAACGAAGTTTGCAGTATAAGAGTGCTCATCACCAACCTCTATATTAAATACTGAACCGGAATATCGTTTTTTTGTTATTCTCGATATCGGCACAAAGAAGTGTTTATCACTCTCATAAAATACCTTCCTTTCTATTTCAGGTCTCATTGATGCAATGCCATTCTGCGAAAGAAATCTCCTATGCATCTTCGACTGCAACTTAACGTAGTAAAGCGTTGTTTGGTTTACCATCCTGCCCTCTATTTTTTTTCTTGGTTTGGGGTTCCAAACGTAAAAGCTTGGCAATAAGTCGAGCCTAAGGAAGAGTGAATACACACCCAGAGCGAGCCTTCTGGAAACCGTGTTAGTGCTCACTACATCATTTCCTATCCAGCCATCACCATTTACATAAGCATTGAGAAATGCTTTTATGACTTCTTTGCTTGCAGATAACAAGAAATCCGGTATCTTCTTGTCTTTGGCACCTCTACCGCATATTGATTCTATAAAAAGTCCCAATGAACTTTTAGATACCTCCACAGTAGTTGTTGTCCTTCTTTTTACAATCTTAGGTTTAAGGTAAAATATCTCTCCGAGAAGTTTTTTTGTCTCTGTGATATATTTATCTTCGTGCTTGGCGAATGAGAATACGACATTACTTGAGTTGGGTCTGTTCCGATATCTATGTACATGGCCTTCAGCGCAGTAATATCCGAGAATTCGTGCTAAATTCTCGTCTATCTTGATGTACCTAGGTATACCGCTGCCATGCTCTCTGATTATTTTAACCCACCCGTCTGTGGTCGTAATACTAGACTTCCGTTCAAACAAGAATTCTTTGCTGTTTTTTCGGAATTTTGCTATTATCCGCCTTACATGAACGGGGTGGATGTGAAATATATTTCCTATTTCTCTGGAAGTCTTTCCTTCTTCGTGCATTTTTAGAATGCTTTTCAGAACCGCGATATTTAGCTTTCTGTTTCGTACCTTCAGTGTACCCATAATATATTCTGAGATTTCGGCTCCCACATCCAATACATTCTGTTTTTGTGATTCTTTGCCTTTAGAAATAACAAGATAATCATGAAACATTATATCTCTTGCGCTGACTTTCTTGATTTCTTTGGCATCGGGGCTCTTGGCCACAAAGAATTTGTGGGATGGCGTGCATGTTATTTCAGGTGTATAACGAGGTTTTATGACTAATAAATCTCCATGATAGTCATGCTTGAAGGCCTTTATAACCGGCTTCATTGTACCTTTGTGCGTAACCACCATACAATCATTCACACTGCGCGAGAAACCGGCATCACAAGAAACTTCTTTGGTACCCAACTCGAAAATTTCTTCTATGGCCAACACCCCTTTATTCGTAACGATGGAGGTGCCAGGAAGGAAGCAGAAACTGCAGTCGAGGTTGCACCCCACCGTCGCGATGCTGAGGCAGCGCGTGCCCGGCGCAAAGTGGAAGAGCGGCTTCTTCTCAATGGGGTCTATGTTTATGGAACAAGGCCTGCCATAGACCAGCGACTGGAGCGTGCCTTTCCGGTTTTCGCGCACGCCGCAGAAGCCGCGTCTGCCCTCGGCTATCACGCATTTGCGCGGGCAGAGCTGGCACTGCACCAAACGAGCCGCATTCGCGGTCAGACCCGATTTGTGCACGGGTTTCCAGAATTGGGCTTCCTTCATGTTATTAATTCATTCGGTGCAATAAAATGATATCGCCTCAGTAGCTCAGCCGGTAGAGCATCAGTTTCGTAAGCTTCGTGAGAAGCCGCAAGAACTGAGGGTCGGGGGTTCGATTCCCTCCTGGGGCTTCAAAAGCTCATCCATATTAGCCATGCGCCTAAGATTGTCAGGATGACCGTGCTGATTGCCTGCTTCTTTTCGAATCTTTGTGCCTGTTTGCGTATCTGTTCCGGGAACCCGACCTTCATGATTCCTTTGATCAGGGTGAACCAGCCAAGGATGGTGATGACAACCCTCCAGTCGGCAACCCAGACGTTGTGCAGGATTACGGTAACCAGCCCCATGAGCAATGTGATGTAACCCGTGGAGATAACAAAGGATTTGTCGTCGGTCATCTCTATGGTCTTGCCCAATTGCCTTGTTATAATAAATAACAGTCCGAAAATCACAAAGAAACTGCCCAAGAATCTTGCGAAAAAAACTGTGATGTCAATCATTATTATCATATATCCTTTTTCATAATAATGTTAATTCTGCGTTTTATAAATTCTGCGCTTCGGTTTCTTTGACTTGAATGTGCCGATTCCCGGACTTTATGTGCTAAGCGCTTCCGTGGCTTGCTCTAGGGCTTGCGCTAATCCGGCGAAACAAATAGAAAAAGTCAAACAGAATGCCAAGTCAATATGACTAATCAAACAAACTTAGTATTAGTACCTTCTCCTCTTGGCGAAGCATTCCCTGCAATATACTGGTCGTCCTTCTGTTGGTTTGAAGGGAACCTCGCATTCCTGCCCGCACTCAGAGCAGGTTGCCTTGTGCATCTCCCTCGGGCCTGAGTTGAAATCCCTGCGTGGGCCGCGGTCGAAACGCCTGTCCCCGCGCCTTTCATCAAATGCCATTCTTCTCCTCTTATAGAATCTCCTCGAAAACCCCGCTTTTGGCTGACTCTTCTTCAGAACAAGCCTCTGACTTGGTTTATCTGACGAGCTCTGCTGGATTATTGTGGCAGGGGTTTATATATTCCACGCTATGTTCATATCATTATTGACTGGCCATGTGGCTGGGAGGCCGCTCTCATACATGGCTCAGCAAGAGTATGGGGCCATGGTGTAATGGTTAGCATTACAGCTTTGGGGCACCCTTTTCAGTGCATTTGGCGGAAAAGCGTGCACGGAAAAGTGCAAAACAGCTGTCGATCCCAGTTCGAATTGCGGCTGACAGACCGCTGTCAGGCAACGGAAGTCTGGGTGGCCTCATGGATTTAAACAGGTAGGGTAATTAGATTTATGGTCACAGAAAAGGAATGCATCTTCTGCAGGATTGCGGGGGGCGAAATTCCCTCAAAGAAGGTTTTCGAGGACAGCGAGAGCTTTGCCTTCCTTGACATCAATCCGAGAAACCCGGGCCACACGCTCGTCATACCGAAGAAGCACGCCGAGACGCTGATGGACATGGACGAGGAGGACGCGGGCGTGCTGTTCATGAACGTGCGCAAGGTGGCGGGCAAGGTCATGGCCGCGACGAAGGCGCAGGGATTGTCAATAGCGCAGAGCAACGGCCCTGCGGCAGGCCAGCTCGTGTCCCATGTGCACTTCCACATCATCCCGAGGTTTGCCAACGAGGGCCCGCCCGGTCTGGAAAGCATGCTGGCTGCCAAGAAGTTCGACGACAAATCCATGGAGCAGATTGCCGCAAGCATAAAAACTGCATCGCCAGGTGCTGAAGAGGAGCGCAAGCCTGTTTCAAGGCCTGCTCCCACGACTGTTTCCAAGCCCGCAGCTGCACAGCCCGCGAGGCCGGCTGCTGCCTCGGCGAAGCCGCAGTCCCAGAAGCGCGGCATCCTCGGCGAAGAGGACGACGATGACGACATCATGGACGAGGAAATAGACGAGAACATGTTCGAGTTCAGGTAATCGGCGGCATCTGATTCTTAAATAGCGACCAGCAATTCTATAGCACGCGTCGGTAGTCTAGCGGTAGGACCACAGCCTTCCATTGGGCCAAGGGCAAGAGAATTCGTGCCCTGCCAACGGATGTTGGCTACGCCAGATGAAAGCTGTTGACTCGGGTTCGATGAACCCTTTTCCAAAGTATTGGACGCAAAAGCGTTCACGGAAAAACGGAACGGAAATCCCGACCGACGCATCATAAAAGTTTCAAGGTTGATTCAAGCATCAACTTCGCCGCCCTGTATTTCTCTTCTACCATCTTCTTACCCTCTGGGACAAGAATCTTCTTCTCCCAGCCGCGGTTGACCTTCTCCAGAACCCACTCAACAGATGCCTTTAGGTCGCCATTGTGATTTTTAATGGAGACGGATAGCAGCCATGGTATCGTATCATAATGCGCCATGGCATCTGCGCTGGATATTATCTTGGCTTCAATCGTCAGCGGCTGCGGCATGCCTTTCTCGCAAACATGCGTAAGAATGCAACCCTCGACCTGCTTTATGGTTTTTTCAGGATATCCCAACTTCTTTAGGATTTTACGCGCCTCCTCTGCGCCAGTCTTATGGTGGTTCTCCGTTGTGCTATACTTTGCTCTGCCTAGGTCATGCAGCCATGCTGCGAGTTCCACAACTTCAACATCGGCGCCTGTTGCCTTGGCCAGTTCGACAGAGTAGTTGCGCACGGGAACAAAATGCAGCTCCCATTGCTCGGGTTTGTCACTTTTCATCACGGCTGACTTTGCAGCCTTGACTACCTCGTCCATCCTGCTCATGCTGAAAATTAACGGAGGGTAATAAAAAAGCTACCCGAGCTTGCCGCTTATGTCTTCCAACGTGGATGCAACGTCATCAACGTCCTGGCTTATGTTGGTGATGGCGCCCGCCGCCTGCTCGGGGTTTGTTATCGTGCTTGGTGTGGTGCATCCCGAAACGGCAACCGTCGTGAAGAGCAGCCCTATCACCAGCAGCAGGAAAATTATCTTTCTCATCATGTCCCTCCTCCCATACAATCAGCGCAATCCTTGCATTCGCCTGGATCGCAGACGCCATTGTTGAGGCAGCCGCTGCAGGGTGCAACGCCGCCGTCTCCACCACTGCTTGAAACCGCTTCGCAATGGCGGGCTGTTATGCATCCATTGGAATCGAACTCGTCAACGACCCTTTCATTTGTTCCGCATGTGATGGGTGCTGGCTGCTGCGGGCACGACTCTGCCGGTCGCGTTTCAGGCTGCTGCGTCGGCCCGACCTCGGGCGGCTTTGTGCCGTACGTCTTCATCAGCTCAGCGAGCGCGCCCGTGCAATATGGAAGTATGTCCTCGGGGCCCCTCATACCCATCGCATAATTCGGGTACTTGCAAGTCATGGACTGGGTGCCCATTGTGCCAGCCTGCGCCGTTACTGTGATGAGGCAATTCGTGCCGTCCATGCCGCTTATCTTGACTTCGGCATTGCCTTCGGCATCATCGGGGTGGAACACCATCTGCTTGCACACTCTCAGCGCTTCGTCGAAGCAGCGGCCGTCATTGCCGCAGTCGGACTCCGACTTGCTTGTTATGCTCTTGACTTCGTCGCTGCTGCTCAGCATGAGGTAGAGCACGTCCTTCAGCATCTTGTCCTTGATGTATTTTATGTCATATTTTATCTCGCTTATGTCGTCTCTGGTTATGGTTTCCAGCCTGTCCCTGAACTTGGTCTTTATCTCGTCAATCTTGTCCTTTATTGAGTTGAACATGCCCGCCACGCGCTTGAAGCGCTCGGCCTCCCCCGAGCCGACGGATTCGTAGTATCTTGCGACATCCTCCGTCTTTGCCCGCAGCTTGTCAAACTGCATCTTCAGCTCCTCCAGCTTGAAAGCCATTGAAAGCATGTCCGTCATCTCAGGCATCTCGGTTACATCTTCATAGTAGATTTGGGATTCATCGCCCTTCATCACGCACTGCTGGAACGTTATGCAGCCCATGTTGTCGTTCTTCACCACCATCTCGCCGCCCCGCTCCCTGCATTTCTCATATGCCCCTTCAGGGATGCTCGTCCTGCATTCGTTGGGGTTCCCGCATGTTATTGTCTGGCATCCATTCTCATCAAAACTGGAAACCGTACCCAAGCCCTTTGCCTTGCATTCGGCCTCTATCCTCTCCCGCTCGGGCCCGGGAACCAGCCCGCATTCCTGCCTGACCTGCTGCTGGACCGCATCCCTGCATACTGCCACCTTGCAGCCCATGTCGTCTATCATGACGAAATTCAGGCACTTGCTTTTCACCCTCTGTATTTCCTCTTCTGTGGGGCACACCCTGTTTGCGCTGAACGGGTTGCTGCTTACGTCGTTCAGCACGCAATCAATGAAGTTGCAGCCGCGGGAATCCGTCTTCCAGACCGGGTTGCCGCCCTTGTCCCTACATGGCTTGTCCGCCCCATATGGCGTGTCCGGGCATTTCATTTCATCTATCTTTGCTTCGCATATCACCCTGACAAACCCCGTTGTTGCGTCCTTCTCCTCCCTGCAGCCCTGCGGTGGCGGGCATGGCTTGCATTCGCACCTGTTGTCAACGAGCTGGCACGGCCTGCTGCCGTCGGGGCATGTGCTGTCGACAGGGCACTCCCTGACCATCGAGGGCTGTGCTGTGCCGCCAACCTCGCTTTCTGTCCTGCAATGCCTGCCGACAAGGCAGCCATTGGAATCAAAATCGTCAATAACGCCATACTGGCATTGTATGCCCGGCGGCACAGGCGGGCATCCTCCACCGCCCGAAGGCGTTGTTGGTCCGGCGCCGCCACCTTCTCCTCCGCCGCCTATTGTCGTTTCGCAATGGTGACCTGTCATGCAGCCCCTTGAGTCAAAATCATCAACAACCCTTGCATTTGTGCCGCAGTCGATTGGTGGCGGCGGTGCTGGGCATGGCGCTTCTGTTTCACCACCGGTTTCCGGCTGAGTTGTTTCGCCTTCACCTGTTGATGGTGGTGTTGTAGTGTCTCCCTCGCCTCCGTCTCCTTCGCCTGTCAGCGGGGTTATGACCTCGCCCTCACCTTCTCCTGTTTCTGGTGTGGGTGTTGGCTCTGGGGTTGGCGTGGTTGTAGTTTCGCCGCCTTCAGTCCCTGTTGCGTCGGTATCGGTTGTTGTTCCACCCTCAGAACCGCTTGATGTTGATGTGTCCGTGCTGCCGCCTCCAGTGTCTCCAGCATCAGTTGTGGCTGGCGGCGCTGCATCCTCCGCATAGGCCAATGCAACAACAGATAAAGAAAACATTACGGAGATTGCGAGAACAAGAAGCTTCTTGTCTGCCATGGTATCTGTCTTAAATTATTGCGTTGGCTGCTTATAACTTACGTCATTTATAAAGCAGCGGCCAGCTGTTCAAATTTCCCGTGAAACGTAGAAAAATAAAAAGAGGTTGGGGGACCGGCCGGTCCGCGGTGAAAATGAAGGTTCGGGAACAAGTCCCCCATTGAAAATAAATAAGTTGAATGGCTGATTAACCAACCAACTGCTCAGGCCCGAAAAACCCCTCAGGCCCGAAGGTCTGAGCAGTCGCATTCGCCTGAGGTTGAAGGTTCAACCAGCCTAGTTCAGACGCGATAGACCTTCACGCCGATTTCGTGCATGCTCTGCTTGGTGTCGGCGAACTCGTCCATCTTGCCCATTATGTAGGGCGACTTGACCCCGGTGATTATCACAATCACCTGAAGCTTGCCCTTGAACTCGGGCAGTACCCTGGCGCCCCACATCACCATGGCGTCGGGGTTCATGTTGGACGAGACCGTTTCACCTATCTCGTTGATTTCGTCCAGCCTCATGTCGTCGCCGCCGATGACCTGGATTAGCGCGCCTGATGCGCCCTTGTAATCCACGTCCAGCAGCGGATTGTTCAAGGCCGACTCTATTGCCTCCTTCGCCCTGTTCTGGGTGTTGGAAATGCCTACGCCGACCGTAGCGACTCCCCCCGAGTTCATTATCGTCCTCACATCGGCGTAGTCGAGGTTGACCAGCGAAGGCTGCGAGATGGTCTCTGTTATGCCTTTTATCATCGTCGCTATGAGGTTGTCAGCGACGGCAAAAGCCTCCTTGACAGGCTTGTTGCCCGCAAGGGTCACCAGCTTCTGGTTCTCTATCACGATTACCGTGTCGCTGTTCTCCCTCAAGCTGAGAAGCCCGTCCTCGGCTTTCCTCACCCTCGCTCCCTCCATCTTGAAAGGCAGCGTTACCGTCGAAATGACGATTGCGCCGAGCTCCTTGGCTATCTTCGAAATGACGGGCGCGGAGCCGGTTCCTGTCCCGCCTCCGAGGCCGCAGGTCACGAACAGCAGGTCGCAGCCCTTCATGGCGTTCTTCAGTTCTTCCTTCGTTTCCTCGGCGGCCGTCCTTCCGATTTCCGGATAGCCGCCCGCGCCAAGCCCCCTCGTGGGCTCCGTTCCGAT